>CAVHKC010000102.1:0-4037 GCA_963636455.1 Ruthenibacterium lactatiformans | reverse complement strand
TCCTTGCCATATGCAAGCGGGGTCGGCTTTTCTTCCGATACTGTTTTTGCCGAATCCTCGTTATTGAGAACCGTCATTGCAAAAACAATTCCCGAACAGGATATTGCAACAATTACCACGATAAGGATTGTAAGTATTCCCTTTTTCACTTGTTTTGACTCTCTTTCTGCCGATAACTTCTGATTTAATATCGGCTTTAATTCAATTTGCTTCTGTTTCGTTTCTTATTTCTGCAATTTCTTCCGGCGAGAATTCGTAATTTCTGCCGCAAAAATGGCAATTCACGTTTATGGGCTTTCCCTCGGCGATGATTTCGTCAAGTTCTGCATTGCCCATCAGCTTAAGCGCCCTTGCAACATATTCTTTTGAACAGTGGCATGTGAAGCTTACAGGTTCTTTTGAAAGGATTTCTGGTTCAAAGCCTTCAAGGATAGTTTCTAATATATCTTCCGGTGTCATACCTTCATCAAGCATCTGTGTGACGGGTTTTAATTCACCGAGTCTTTTTTCAAGTTCGTTTACGATTTCATCATCGGCATCCGGCATAAGCTGGATAATAAACCCGCCTGCCGCCTTCACATTAAAATTCTTGTCCACAAGCACGCCCAAGGCAACAGATGTCGGCGTCTGTTCGGACTTGTAGAAATAATATGTCAGATCCTCTGCCACCTCGCTTGTTCCAAGCGGAACCTGGCTTACATAAGGGTCCTTAAGCCCCAAGTCTTTCACAACAGTCATTTCGCCGTATCCGATTGCGGCTCCGACATCAAGCTTTCCTGCATAATTAAGCGGAAGCTCGACTTCGGGATGATCTGTAAAGCCCTTTATGTGGCCGTGCGAATCCGCCGTTGCAACCACTTTTCCAAGCGGTCCGTCGCCCTTCATGGTTATCGTCAGAACATCGTTTTCACCTTTCATCATGACGCCCATCATGGCCGCACCCATCAAAAGCCTTCCGAGCGCCGCCGTTGCAACAGCGGAAGTCTTATGTGCATCATGTGCGAACTGAACCGATTCTCTGCCGTCAATTGCAAATGCTCTTATTTTATTTTCGCAGGCCGAAGCCCTGACAATATAATCACTCATCGATTGATTTCTTCCATATCGCCTTTCAGGCGTTTATATATAAATGAAACGGCCCATATGAAGCAAGGCACCGCAACAGTTGCGAAAATGCAGGCAATAAACCAGCCTTTTGTGCTTTCGTTTCCGCATATTGCGATTATAAAAGTCGTAATATATATTCCGGCAAGGATTATGATTCCAATGATTGCCATTATCCTTCTTAGTGTCTTGTACATATGTTCCTTTCCATGAATTTCCTGACGCATTCCCTCGTATTTTACTATCCTAAATGCTTTTTGTCACTGAAATTATCGCAAATTTACGGCAAATTCACCCAAAATTCACGAGTTTGCATGAAATAACCACCTATTTACTGACTAATCGTTCTTTTATCCGCTGTCAAATTCAAGCCGCTTTATAAAAATCACATCACTTGCAATAGGCCGCCGCAAATCGCATTGACTCTTGACTTTTAGGCATTTTTCTTTCATAATTTCCCATGATAAAAATGTGGGTGATACAAGGTAAGAATAAACGGTTTTGAGGCATTTTCACCTCGTTTCCGTGTGCTTGATTCCTTGAAAAAGCAGGTGAGGGTTATTATGTCAGAAATTCAGCCTTTCGGCAAACACATTTTTTTGACCGGAAATGTTCAAGTCGGAAAATCAACCATTTTAAGAAAGATAATCGAGGCTTGTCCCGAAAAGGAAATCGGCGGTTTTTTCACAAAATGGATTAACAAAAACAATATCAAAAACGGCGGTCTGTACATTTTTCAGGCAACAAGACAAAATCTTGCGGATGTCGAAAAACTTGCAGCCCAAAAGGCAGCTTCTGAATTTTCAGGCGAATCTGCCGCTCTTTATGGCAAGGAAAATTTGGTAGCCGGCTTCAGGCCCGACAACTACAAGAAAAAAATCACATTTCCTGAAGTTTTCGATACTCTCGGAACCTCGTATCTGAATGATACGGACGGTGCAGATCTGATATTGATGGACGAAATCGGAGTTTTTGAAGACAAAGCTCCGGAATTTAAGAAAAAAGTCCTGAGCATACTTGACAAAGATACGCAGGTCATCGGCGTTGTAAGAGATAAAGACGGCGTTTTGACAAATGCTGTGAAAATTCACCCGAATGTGACAATCATCGATGTTACCGTAAAAAACAGAAACGAACTGCTGGAAGATTTTTTAAAACAGCTTAAAACGGCAGGCACACTTTAATATTCTAAAACCGAAAGGAGCCACAATGAATTCTACAATCAAAGATTTGCTTGAAAGAAGGAGCTACAGAAGCTACAAAGCACAGCCCATAACAGATGAAGAATTAAAATCGGTTTTGGATGCGGCGTGCAACGCACCTTGCGGCATGGGCAAATATCCCTACAAAATTGTCGTTGTGCAAAACAAAGATGATAAAGACGCACTTGAAAAGATAAATGCTGAAATAATGGGAAATCCCGAAGCTCATCCCTTCTACGGTGCTCCCACCGTTGCAGTTGTTTTGGCAGACCCAAAAGCAAGCCAAACAGCCCTTTATGACGGCACGCTCGTGCTCGGCAACATGCTGAACGCAGCCTACGCATTAGGACTTGGTGCATGCTGGATTCACAGAGCAAAAGAAACTTTTGAACGCCCTGACGGAAAAGCTTTTCTGAAAAAATGGGGACTTTCCGAAGACCTCGTTGGAATCGGCTATTGCATCTTGGGATATCCGGAAGGTGAAAAACCGGCAGGCAAAGAAAAGCCCGAACTTGTTGTTTTTGACAAATAGTTTTTAAGATTTTGATTTGTTTCCTTCTGTAAGGCAGACCTTGCAGAAGGATTTTTTTCTTTTATGAAATATCGCACTTGATTTTGCTCTGCAAAAGAATTTCTTCTCATCCGGCTGCGGTTTTCCTCTTTATATGCTTTGTGAGTTTGTTAATCGGTGAGAATATTGTGTTAATCAGGATAATAACCGGGAAAATTTCGAGACGGCCGACTATCATGTCAATAATATAAACGATTTTTGTATACCACTGAAAAGTTCCGTATCCGCCGACCGAAACCCCGTGGAAATCTATTCCGTTATTGTTGATTGTCGTTGCAACAGAAGCAAAAGATGTCGAAAAATCCATTTCGGGATCTATCGAAACGATAATGATTGAAACAACAGATATCACAACTATAAGGCAAAAATAAACCAAAGTCCCCTTCACCACTTCGGGATTTAATTTTTTGTCATTATATTTTATTTCATTCACGCTTCTGGGATGTGCAAGCTCCGTGACATAACGCTTTAACGTCTTGAGCAAAATAATAAACCTCGAAACTTTTATGCCGCCTGCGGTACTTCCAGAGCATCCTCCGATATACATCAAAAGAATCATGATTCCCTTCGAATACCATGGCCACAGATTCATGTCCGTTGAGGAAAATCCCGTTGAAGTGATTGAAGAAATCGAACCGAAAATCGCATGATGTATCGTTTCTGCTGTTGTTGCAAAAACATGGCTGTTTACAAGGTCAACAGAAATTATTGCCGCAGCCGCTGCCGTAATTGCCAAATACCATCTGAATTCTTCGTTTTTCTTTATCTGCCTGAACCGTCCCGTCACAACCATGAAAATCAAACCGAAATTAATTCCCGCAAGAAGCATGAAAATTTCGACAATTATCTGCTGTGCCGCCGTAAGCGTTGCCAAAGAGGTGTTCAAATATGCAAATCCGCCCGTTGCAACCGTGCCGAAAGTAACGATCAAAGAATCAAATGCAGACATGCCAGCAATCATCAAAGCACATGCCTGAACCAAAGTCATTGCAATATAAATAACATAAAGCCATTTTGCGCCCTGGCTTATTTTGGGTGTGAGCTTTTCTTTGAAAGGTCCCGGCGATTCGGCTCTCAAAAGCTTTAATGATGTTCCGCCTCCCGCAACAGGCGCAAGCGCAAGCATGAAGACAAGAACTCCCATGCCTCCAATCCAGTGC
>CAVHKC010000101.1:0-5516 GCA_963636455.1 Ruthenibacterium lactatiformans | reverse complement strand
GAATTCGTCTATATCGTCCAATTTATACTCACCAAGCACCGGATTCGCATCGTCTGAAAGTCCGCATTCGTAATTGCCGAACAGATCATTTATGTCTTTCAGTATTTTCTTTGTCTGCCTCATTATCGGCAAATTCATGGGGCATGCTCTTTCGCATTCGCTGCACTCTATGCAGCGGTCTCCCACATGAAAGGCTCTTGTGAGGCCATAGACTTGATTCTGCGCACGGCTTGACTGCTTCCCCTGCCATCCGACTCTGTACTGGTCGGCATAACATTCCACACAGTTGCAGGCAGGGCAGACGTTTCTGCAGGCATAGCAATGAATGCATTTGTCATACTGCTTTGCCCAATATTCATATCTTTCATCCGGCGTAAGTTTTGAAAATTCCTCGACTTCTTTGAATCTGTCGGGGTCTTTCTTTTCTTCGGCAGGTTCTCCGATCAAAACATCATATATAAGAGGATTTTTGTGTGCACAGCTTTTGCATACGGGATTTTCCTTGCCGTCGCATACAACACCGATGAGATACAAATTTTCCCTTTTCAGTGCTTTGTCTCTTATAAGCCTGTTTATCGCACGGGAATCGCAGCCCCTTACAAAAAGCGCAATTTTCTTTTCGGGATATCGGTCTTCAATCGTATATTTTGCGGGAGAATTTATGCAGTATTCATTCCATACAAAGTTTTCGCAGTCCTCCTCGCTCTTTGCAAAATAAGGTCTGGTTTTGTCGGCAAATCTTGTTTTTGTCCAACCGATAACCTCGCTTACCTCGCCTGTTCTCAAGGCTTTTTTTGCCTCTTCTTTCATCATTCCGAGAATATCACTCACAGCTTTCACCTCCCGTGCAATAATGTTCTTCGGCAAATTTTGTGTTGGGGCCGAGTTTCTTTATCTGTTCCGAAACTTCCGTGACCGTGTCTCTGAATTTTGCAGCCTCCGAGCCCGATATCCATTTTGCCTGAAATCTTTTTGGGTCTATGCCGTTATATTCAAGAAGCCTTTGCATAAGCATAAATCTTCGCCTTGTAAAATAATTTCCCGTTGCATAATGGCAGTCTCCCGGGTGGCATCCGCAGACAAGAACTCCGTCCGCACCCTTTTGGAATGCTCTGATTATAAATTGCGGATTGACCCTTGATGAGCAGGGAACTCTTATTACCCTGACATTTTCGGGATACTGCATTCTGTTAAGGCCCGCAAGATCCGCTCCCGTGTATGTGCACCAATTGCAGCAGAAAGCCACTATCTTAGGCTCCCAGCTTTCATCGCGTTTTACAGACATAATGCGTCAACCTCCTTCAAAATCTGTTCATTTGTAAATCCCTGAAGGTCTATGCAGCCCGTTCTGCAGGCGGCCGTGCAGCATCCGCAGCCCTGGCAGAGGCCTGAATTTACATCCGCAACCGTTTTCTTAACTTTCCTGTTTCCGTCTCTGGCGTCGATTTCCTTCAAAGAAATTGCCTTGTAAGGACAGCATGCCACACAGAAGCCGCAGCCTGCGCATTTCGTCTGGTCAACACGGCTTATCATAGGCGAAGTTTCCATTTCGTCTTTGCTGAGAAGTGCCGCAACCTTCACTGCCGCTGCCGAAGCCTGTGCAACGGTGTCAGGAATATCTTTAGGTCCCTGACAGGTTCCCGCAAGGAAAATGCCGTTTGTCTGCGTTTCAACCGGGCGAAGCTTGGGATGTGCTTCCTGAATCCAGCGGTCGTTGTCTGTGGAAATTCCGAGTTTGTTTACAAGTTCTTCCACATTGGGTGCAGGCTCCATTGCCGAAGCAAGAATGACCATATCGGCTTCGACCGTCACAGGCTTTCCGATAAGCGTATCCTCACCCTTAACAATCAATTTTTCGCCTTCTTTGAATATCTTTGAAACTCTTCCTCTGATATATTGTGCGCCGTCGGCTCTAGTTCTTTCATAGAATTCTTCATATCCTTTTCCCGGCGTTCTCACATCCATATAGAAGATATAGACATTCGAGCCAGGTATTTTATCAAGAATCTGGTGAGCATGCTTTGCCGAATACATGCAGCACGCCCTTGAACAATAGCTTTTTCCTTTGTGAGGATCTCGGCTTCCGACACATTTTACGATAACCACATCTTTTGGCTCCTTACCATCCGAAGGCCGCACGATATGCCCCTCGGTAGGCCCTGATGCATTGACAAGCCGCTCAAACTGCAGCCCTGTTATAACATCTTCATATTTTCCGCCGCCGTATTCAGGGTACATCTTCTTCCAGTCGGCAAGCTCATATCCTGTTGAAACCACGATTGCACCGAAAGTTTCCGTGACAAGCTTATCTTCATCGTCATATTTGATTGCACCTATGGGACAGACCTTCTCGCACACTCCGCACTTTCCTGTTTTTAGCTTCATGCAGTTGTTTGCATCGATTACAGGCTTTGCGGGAACCGCCTGCGCAAACGGCTTGTAGATTGCCGTTCTTTTGCTCATTCCCTGATTGAATTCGCTCACGATGTTCTTTGAAGGGCATTTTGTTTCGCAAAGTCCGCAGCCTGTGCAAAGGTCATGATTTACATATTTTGCTTTTTCTCTTATAGTAACTTCAAAATTTCCGACATAGCCCGAAACATTTTCAACAACGCTTGATGTCTTAAGCGTGATATTCGGATGTGCCCCGCAGTCAACCATCTTGGGCGTTGAAATACATGCCGAGCAGTCCATTGTCGGGAATGTCTTGTCAAGCATAACCATATGCCCGCCTATCGAAGGCTCTTTTTCGACTATCGTCACATCAATTCCGCAGTCTGCAATGTCAAGCGCCGCCTGGATTCCGGCAATTCCGCCTCCTATCACCAGTGCTCTTTTGTTTATCGGAATAGTCGAAGTACTAAGCGGCTTGTCCGCAAGGACTTTTGCCGCTGCCATCGCAACAAGAGTTATTGCCTTTTCTGTCGCTTTTTCCTTGTCTTTATGCACCCACGAGCACTGCTCACGAATGTTGGCAACCTCAAGCATATAAGGATTTATGCTTGTATCCTTCAGCATCTTTCTGAATGTGAGCTCGTGCATTCTCGGCGAGCAGGAAGCAATGACAATTCTGTCGAGATTTTTTTCCTTTATCGTGTCTTTTATAAGCTGCTGACCGGGCTCCGAGCACATGTATTTGTATGTTGTCGAATGAACAACGCCCGGAAACTTTGCCGCTTCCTGTGCAACTCTTTCCACATCGACGGTGCCTGCGATATTGGTTCCGCAATGGCATATAAATATTCCCGTTCTTGCCATATCATTCACCGTCCTTTCTCATGCGTGCATTTTCACAGACCGTGCGGTTTATGAGGTTAAATGCAGGATACATGTGCTGATGGACTCCCGTATCTGCCGCATGCGCTCCGCAGGCAACAGCCAAAAGTTCCGTGAACTGAAATACGGGAATATCGTATTTTCTTTCCAATGTTTTGTTTATCTCTTCTTCACGCATATCAAGATTCATGTTGCACAGCGGACAAGCCGTCACAATGCAGTCCGCACCGTTTGCCTTTGCATTTTTAAAAATCCTGTCAAGCAATGGCCTTGCGGCTTTCGGTGCATCCACATGGTGGCTTGCTCCGCAGCATTCGGTTTTATATGCCCAATCGACAGGCTCTGCCCCTGTAACGCTTATTATTTTTTCCATAAGCATGGGGTCTTCTGTATCGAGTCTTTCCCCTGTGATTTTTCTCGGCCTTACCATAAGACAGCCGTAATAGCAGGCTGCTTTCAGGCCTTTTAAGGATCTTGTCTGGCACTCCTTCATTTTTTCCATGACCTCATCATCTCCGAAAAGGTCAAGAAAATTAAGGATATCAAGCTTTGCGGAGAACGGCCTTTCGATGATAAGCTCGATTTTATCTCTTAATGCCTCATCTTCTCTTGCCGCCTGTGTTGTATAGCAAAGTCTTGAATAACATGCCGCACACGGTGTCACGATATCAAAGCCTTCTCCCATGGCTTCAGCTTTTGCGATATTTCTTGCGGGAAGAGCAAGTGCCATCATTTCGTTGCTTGTGTGCGCAGCAGTCGAGCCACAGCAGGACCAGTTTTTTATCTCTTTTAGATTAAGTCCCAGTTTCTTTCTCAAAAATTCAAAGGACTTTCTGTATGTTACGGCCGAAGCATCCATCGAACATCCCGGATAATAGTAATAACTTTTCATTATCTGTCCTCCTCCTTCTTGCTTTTTTCGATTATCCGCCTTACCTCGGAAGCATTTACAGACCAGTTGAGTTCTGGCTTTACTATGCCTTTGTCAAGCATCTTCGGCGCATTTTTCATATCCTGAAGCAAATGACCTGACCATGCGTTATAAAGTCCCTCAAGAATTGCCTCGTTTGACTTTCCGAGTCTTTTCACAATTTCCATAAAAATTGTATTGAATTTGTCCACATCCGGAGCGGCAATAATTCCCCGTTTTTTTGCTTCCATACGCGAATTTTCCATGAGCGAAGGAATATTGATTTCATGCGGGCACCTTTCAACGCAAGTGTGGCATGTCGCACAAAGCCAAATGCTCTTTGAGCAAAGAACTTCCTTTACCATCCCAAGCTGCAGGTAATGCACAATCTGCCTGGGCATGACATCCATAGCCTCCGCCATGGGGCAGCCCGCCGTACACTTTCCGCACTGGTAGCATTCATGAAGCTCAACATGCGAGTCGTGGGCTATCTTTTCTGCCAGTTCCTTTCCTTCTTGATTATTCAGCACTTTTTCCATCAAACTACCTCTTCCGTCTTTCTTATATGCTTCGAACCGCAAGGCTTTCAGCAATTATTTCAAGTGCAAGCTTAGAATCGCTGTCTTCTATGCAGGCAATTGCCTCTTTTGCCTCATTGCTGAAACGGATAACATCCTCCTGTGCCATTTCACAAGCCTTTGTACTCTTCACAAAATCCAGCAATTCTTTTATTTCTTCATTTGTTTTATTTGCCGAGGATGCAATATTTCGCATTTTATTTGCAATGCCTTTTTCTGAATTCTTTCCGGCATTTGCCGCATTAAGTGCATATAAAAGCGGCAGCGTGAAAATCCCTCTTTTAATGTCCTGCCCGCTTTTCTTTCCGAATGCCTTGTTGTCTGCATAATCGAGCACATCGTCTTTGATTTGAAAAGCAAATCCTATTTTTTCTCCGTACAGCTTTAATACATCAACTGTTTTTTGATCCGCTTTTGCAGCTGCCGCACCGACCGAAACTGCCGATGCAATGAGCCCTGCTGTCTTTCTTTTTATCTGAAGAAAATATTTTTCAAGGCTTCTTTCATCGCATTTGAAAAGCGAGTCTATCTGTGAAAATTCCGCAAGACACATGCCTCTTGCAGTTTCCGCAAAAAAATCGTCAAAATCCAAATTTTCGTAAACATTAAGCAGCGGCACAGCCTTTGCCAAAAGATAATCTCCTGCCTGAACTGCAAAGCTGTCTCCGCATTCGGAATTTATGGTGGGAACCCCTCGTCTGAGCTGCGCCTTATCCACAACATCGTCGTGTATCAAGGATGCAGTGTGCACA
>CAVHKC010000100.1:2334-5534 GCA_963636455.1 Ruthenibacterium lactatiformans | reverse complement strand
GCTTTTCAGGAATCCGGAAGCAAGCAGGCTGATAAAGCGCTGCAACGATTTCGGTGCAGGCGGTGTTTCGGTTGCAGTCGGAGAGCTGGCAGACGGGCTTGAAATAAACTTGAATGCGGTGCCAAAAAAATATGAAGGTCTGGACGGAACAGAGCTTGCGATAAGCGAGTCGCAGGAGAGAATGGCTGTCGTTGTTTCTGAACAGGACACTGAAAGGTTCCTCGAACTTGCACACAGTGAAAATCTGAATGCGGTTCCTGTTGCGCGCGTTACTGAAGAGCAAAGACTTAAAATATATTGGAACGAAAAGGCAATTGTTGACATAAGCAGAGAATTTTTAAATTCCAACGGAGCCGAAAAACATGTGGATATCGAAACTGCAAAACCTGCGGAATATGAAAAAAATATCACGGGAAGTTTTGAAGAAAACTTAAGGGCTCTTGCAAATGATTTGAATGTTTGCTCAAAACGGGGGCTTTCCGAACAATTTGATTCGACAATCGGTGCGGGTGCGGTGCTTATGCCTTTCGGCGGGAAATATCAGCTTACGCCAGTTCAGGCAATGGTGCAGAAAATTTCTGTTGAAAAAAAGCACACGGATGACTGCTCACTCATGGCATGGGGATATAATCCGTTTATCACGGAAAAAAGCCCTTGCCACGGTGCATACTTGGCAGTGGTTGAATCGGTTTCCAAATTGATTGCGCACGGTGCTGAATTTAAGGATGTCTATTTGAGTTTCCAGGAATATTTCGAACGCCTCGGAAAAGAAAGCAAACGCTGGGGCAAACCTTTTGCGGCATTGCTTGGTGCGCTGAAGGCTCAGACCGAGCTTGGGATTGCGGCAATCGGAGGCAAGGATTCCATGAGCGGAAGCTTTGAAAATCTGGATGTTCCTCCCACACTTGTTTCGTTTGCCGTAACAACGGATAAAACAGAAAATATAATATCGGGTGAGTTCAAAAAAGCGGGGAACAAGGTTGTTTGGATTAAGCCTTCTTATGACAAAAACAATCTTCCGGACACAAAATCCCTGCTTGAAGTTTTTGAAAAGACGGCAGAACTTATAAGAAGCAAAAAGGTGGTTTCATGTTACACCTCGACATACGGCGGTGCGGCAGAGGCGGTTATGAAAATGTGCTTCGGAAATATGCTCGGTTTCCGGTTTGAAAATGGCATTTCGAATGAAGAACTGTTCGGATACAGCTACGGAAGCTTTATTTTGGAAGTGACAGAAGATGTTGAAGGCGTGACTGTTTTGGGAACGGTAACAGGTGACGGACATATATCAAAGGGACAGGAAAAGGCTTTTCTTGAAGACCTTTTGAAAACTTATGAAGGAAAGCTTGAAAGCGTGTTCAGGTGCAATATTGAAAATGCATTCACACCGCTTGAAACCTTTTCATATAACGGAAGGGCGTGTGCAGCACCGGTTGTGAAATCGGCAAAGCCTAAGGTTTTAATCCCTGTATTTCCCGGAACCAACTGCGAATATGACAGCGCGAAAGCCATGCGTGATGCGGGCTGCGACCCCGAAATTTTTGTAATAAACAATCTTTCTTCGGAGGATGTTGCAAGAAGCGTTGAAAAATTTGCCGAAAGCATGAAAGAGGCGCAGATAGTCTTTATTCCCGGAGGATTTTCGGGCGGAGATGAGCCGGACGGCAGCGGAAAATTCATTACGGCATTTTTCAGAAATGCGGCAGTTTCCGAGCAGGTGGGCAACCTCTTGGACAAAAGGGGCGGGCTTATGTGCGGAATATGCAACGGCTTCCAGGCACTTGTGAAATTGGGACTTGTTCCCTACGGAAAAATTATTGATACAGATGAAAACTGCCCGACGCTTACATTCAATACGATTGCAAGGCATCAGTCGAAAATCGTAAGAACAAGAATTGCCTCGAACAAATCTCCGTGGCTTGCAAACACAAATGTAGGCGATATCGTGAGCGTTCCAATTTCGCATGGGGAAGGAAGATTTCTTGCCTCGGACGAATTGATATTGCAGCTTGCAAAGAACGGTCAGATTGCAACGCAGTATGTTGATGAAGAAGGAAATGCAAGTAATGATATACATTTCAACCCGAATGGATCTCGTTATGCAGTAGAAGGTATCACATCGCCCGACGGACGCGTTTTCGGAAAGATGGGGCATTGTGAACGCTATGCGGCAGACCTTTATAAAAATATACCGGGAAATTACGATATAGAAATGTTCGCGGCGGCGGCAAATTTTTTCAGATAATATAATGGATGAGTTTTTAAGATGAATTGCGAAACGGATGTGCGGCTGATACAGTTGGCACATCCGTTTTTTGTGATTTTTAAACTGATTTTTGACAGGCTCGGTGATATAATATGCCTGATGTGCGGTGTATCCGCACAGAAACAAACGGTTTTGAAACGTTCTTTTGGCTTTGCATGGCATTCGGCAGGGGCGTTTCTTATGTGAGATTAGCCGAAGAGAAAGAGAATTTAAAAGCTATTGGCGAAGATTGTACGAAAAGGAAAAGATTTACAGAAAGAGTATCTGACCGCCGGATACCGAAAGAAAAAAGGCGGCAAAGCATATTTGATATATTTGGCGGCAGCGGTAGTTTTTCTGGCAGTCATGTTCTTGCTTGCAAGGTCCGGAAACGAGTTTGCCTCGGGCAATTTTAATATCTTCCTTGCTGCGCTTGCCGTCATTGCGATAATTTGGCTGTTTATTTATATCGACAATATTTGGGATATAAGAAATGCAAGAACTGTCAAAAAAAATATTCTGGCAGCGGGGATCAAAGGCGAAAAACAAACGGCAAATATATTGTCCTTTCTGCCGAAAGGGTATACGGTTTATCAAGATGTCAAAGTTTGCTTCAACGAGAAAACAAGCGAAATAGACAATATCGTCGTCGGGAAGAAGGGTGTCTATATCATAGAAACCAAGAATCTGAACGGAGATATTACAGGCACTGTGGATGATACATATTGGAAGCAGTCAAAGGTTAGCCGCGGCGGAACGCAGTATTCCAAGGAATTTTACAGTCCCGTAAAACAGGTCGGAACTCATATTTACAGGCTCGCAAATTATCTGCGTGCAAACGGTGCGAATGTTTATGTGAAGGGCATGGTATATTTCGCAAACGAGGACTCAACAGTTCGGATAAAGGGCAGGAAAAGTGACATAAAAGTTTATTCGAGCCATGAAGGTGACGAGC
>CAVHKC010000100.1:0-2324 GCA_963636455.1 Ruthenibacterium lactatiformans | reverse complement strand
TTATTTTTTCAGACGGCGAACTTGCACCGGGCGAACTGAAGCGTATTAATGCATTGATAAGCAAATTGTAGGAAGTGCCGGCACGAAAGTTCGTTGGCTTTAAACAAACCATATTAAGGCAGCACGGCTTAAAAATCAGCAGTAAAACTGTCGGAAATAAAAAACAGAAAGATTTTAAAATGAAACTTATTATTTTGGGCGGATTCTTGGGATCCGGAAAAACAAGTATTTTGATGCCGCTTGCAAAGCAGATAACACAATGCAAAGCAAAAGACGGCAAGCCATGCAAACTGGCAATAATTGAAAACGAAGTCGGAAATATCGGGATAGACCAGGTTTTCGCAGAAGGTGCGGGTTATTCCACACGAGAGCTTTTCAGCGGCTGTGTCTGCTGTACGCTTGTAAGTTCGCTGCTTGACTGCCTTTGCGAAATAGAAAAGAACGAAAATCCGGATTGGGTTATTCTTGAGGCAACGGGGCTTGCCTACCCTTCTGATATTGCCGAAAATATTTGGGAATATTACGATGAAGACATGAGCATAACGACCTGTATTATTGCCGACTGCAGCAGATGGGAGAAAATCTCAAAGGCGGTAGGAGAGCTTGTTTTCGGGCAGCTTGAAGATGCAAATTATGTTTTGCTGAATAAATGTGACCTTGTGGATGAAAAGACATTAAACAGTATCAAAGAAAGTATTGAAAAGATCACAAACGGGAAGCTTTATGAGATTTCCGCACTGAAAAAGCCCGAAGAATGCAGCAGAATCTGCGGTGAAATCGTAGATGAAATAAACAGCTGGGATTAGGCTTTGTCTGCACGCTAAAAAAGCTTAATACGCCTGAAATTGCAAATGGCAAAGATACGGCGGGCAGAGAAGGACAAGGCTTGGTTTTACCCAAAAAGGAAAGATATGGAAAATATAAAAGATCAATCAAAAGAGAATAATTTGGAAACAGAAGAAAAAAACAGTCATTCAGAATGTGCCGAAAACCATGAACATTGTCACCATGAGCACCATCATGAACATGAAGACTGCGGTCACGAACACCACCATGAACACGAAGACTGCGGTCACGAGCATCATCACGACCACGAACACGAGCATCACCACGAACATTCGCACGCTCACACCTATGATGTGTCGGGCTTTCTGACAGTTGAATCACACACTCACGAAGGTGCGGCTGTGTGCTCGTTTGAAAAAAAATCAAGCTTTGATTATGACGAGGCTTGTGAAAAAATGAATGCCGCAATTTCAAAACTTCGGGATGAATTGAACAGCGAAGGTCACATAATCGGACATCTGAAAGGCTTCATAAAGCAAAGCGGCGAGGTTGCAACGTTTTCTACTGTAGGGGCAGACATTACTGTCCAAAAGCACCCCCAGGCAGGAGCTGAAATAAGTTTTGCCGCAATTGTTTTCGGACCGGATGAAGAAGCATTAAAGGACAAGCTTGTAAACTGCTTTGCTTCCCTTTAAGCCTGTATCATCCGTCTATTGTTGAGATTCCGAGTGTCGTTTCTTCCAGAACATCGAGCAGGACTTTCACGGTGTCAAGAGATGTGAACATCGTCACATTATTTTCAACTGCACATCGTCTTATCTGCTGGCCGTCCGTGAGCCCGTCGGAGGAACTTAAATCCCTTGTGTTTATAACATAGGTAACATATCCCTGCCTTATGGAATCAAGAATTTCGGTGCTTCCGTCACTGATTTTTTTGAGCACATGCGTGCGGATTCCGTTTTCTTTCAAAAATCTTGCAGTTCCGCTTGTTGCCTGGATGTTGAAACCGAGGTTGTAGAACCTGCGAACGAGCGGAAGTGCTTCAAGCCTGTCGTTGTGTGCAACGGTCACAAGAACGGTTCCGTAGTTCATCACATTCGTTCCGCTGGCTTTGAGTGCTTTGTAAAGAGCACGGGTTAGTGTATCGTCATAGCCTATTGCTTCGCCGGTTGATTTCATTTCGGGCGAAAGATATGCATCCAGACCGCTCAGCTTCGAGAAAGAAAAGGCAGGCGCTTTGACATACCAGCGTTTCTTCTCTTCGGGGTAAATCTTGGTAAATCCTTGTTCTTTGAGGCTCTTTCCAAGTATTACAAGGGTTGCGATGTCTGCAAGGCTGTAGCCCGTTGCCTTTGAAAGGAAGGGCACGGTTCTTGAAGAGCGGGGATTGACCTCGATTATATAAACATTCTCGTCTTTATCCACAATAAACTGAATATTGTAAAGGCCGATAATTCCTATGCCGAGCCCTAATTTTTTGGTATAGTCGAGGATTGTTTCTTTCGTTTTTTGGCTGATGCTGAAGGTCGGATATACGC
>CAVHKC010000099.1:571-5557 GCA_963636455.1 Ruthenibacterium lactatiformans | reverse complement strand
GCTTAAGAAATATGAAAAAGCAGGCGCGTGGGTCAGAAAGCTTGAAGAAAAGACATTGAAAAAAAGAGAGCAGATTGACAAATGGGGATTCTGGGGACTCTTGATTTTTGTGGGTATCCCTCTTCCGGGAACAGGAGGCTGGACAGGCGCTTTGCTTGCCTCGCTTCTTGGAATGCCCGTGAAAAAGTCCTCTGTTGCGATTGGCTTGGGAATCATACTTGCCGCTGCGATAATGAGCGTTGTCACATATCTGATTCCTTATCTTGTAAGAATGGCGGCATAAGAATTTTCAGTCCGAAAGTTCAAGCCATTCTTCTTCCAAAGGCGCTTTTTCTTCTTCAAGTGCGCTAATTTCGGCTGTAAGCTGTTCGACTTTGGCATAATCGAAAAAAATTTCGGGGTCGGAAAGTTTTGCTTTTTTCTCGTTTATCTGCGCATCGAATGCTGCGATTTTTTCTTCAAGAACTTCAAGGCGGTGATTCTTTTTTGCCTGAATTTTAAGCTGTGTTTCCGGTCTTTTCTTTTTGCTTTCGGAAGGCTTTGCCTGAAGGGCTTTGCTTGAATCTGAAACTTTGCCTGCTTTTCCATTTTCACCAAAATTTCCCGATTCTAAAGCTTCCGCCTTCCTTTCGGCTTCTTCCTTTGCTTCCAGATATTGCGTGTAATTCCCGTTGAAAACGCTTACACCGTTTTCTTCAAAAATAATCAGCCTGTCGCAGATTCGGTTTATGAAATATCGGTCGTGAGAAACCGTAATAACAGTTCCTTTGTATTCGCAAAGCATGGACTCAAGCGTTTCCTTGCCGATGATATCCATGTGGTTTGTCGGCTCGTCAAGTATCAGAATGTTTGGCTTTTTGCGGAATATTTTGCACAAAGCAAGCCTTACTTTTTCACCGCCTGAAAGGTCGCCTACGGATTTGAAAACATCATCACCGCAAAAGAGGAATGTACCGAGGACCGTTCTTGTTTCCCTGTCGTTAAGCATGGGAAATTCGGACTGAAAATCATCAAACACGGTTGAAGAAGAAAAACTTTGGGTTGTTTTTTGGTCAAAATATCCCACATTAGCATGAAGCCCGAATGAGGCATTACCGCTTAAGGGTGCAAGCTTGTGCATTATGGTTTTCACAAGTGTGGATTTTCCGCAGCCGTTTGCACCGAGTATGCCGATTTTTTCACCCCTTTTTACAAGCATATCGATATAACCTAAGGGCAAGTTTTCTGAATATCCGAACGAAAGCTTGTCAAGCACGACAGCCTTTTCGACTGTTTCTTTTTCAGGCTGAAAGGAGGCTTTGAATGTGGAATTGTCAAAGCCTGTCGGAATATCGGCATTCCCCATTCGTTTGATCTGTGCAAGCTTTGCCTGGGCAAAAGCGGCTTTGTTCTTTTTATATCTGAACTTTTCCACAAGAGCTGTAAGCCTTTCAATTTCCTTCTTCTTTGCAATTGAGTCTTTAAGCGCCTTGTCAAAGGCAGTTTTCTTTTGCTTGACAAAAGAAGTGTAGTTGCCTTTAT
Source organism: Ruthenibacterium lactatiformans (assembly GCA_963636455.1). Classification (GTDB taxonomy): domain Bacteria; phylum Bacillota; class Clostridia; order Lachnospirales; family Lachnospiraceae; genus RGIG5612. The sequence continues at coordinate 4,036 of CAVHKC010000099.1, read as the reverse complement.
ATCTTGTCATTTCGCCGTATTCGATTTCATAGACGATATTTACGGTTTTATCCAGAAACATTCTGTCGTGAGAAACGATAACGCATGATTTTTCATAGCCCGAAAGATAGCGTTCAAGCCATTCGCAGGCTTCCAAATCAAGATGGTTGGTTGGCTCGTCAAGCAGAAGAATATCGGGCTTTGAAAGCAAAAGCTTAAGAAGAGCAATCCTTGTTCTTTGGCCGCCGGAAAAGGTGTTCAAAGGTTTTTTAAGGTCATCTGTTTCGAAGCCGAACTTTTTTACAGCCGTAAGATATTCTTTTTTATATGTATATCCGCCTAAAATTTCGAACCTTTCCATGGCATGAGAATAAGCGGCAATATTCGAATCAGTGGGGTCATTTTGCAACTTTAAATTCAAGATTTCGATTGATTTTTCAATTGAAGTTATTTCAAAATATGCTTCCAGGATATCATCTTCCATGGTTTTTTCGGGCATATCATTTTCGCTCTGCTTCAAAAATCCGATAACGGGACTGCCTGTTTTGTAAAAACCGAAAGCGGCATCACCCGTTCCCTGAATCATTTCCACATCGCCTGCAATAGCTTTGAGAAGCGAAGTCTTTCCGCAGCCATTTCGCCCGACCAATGCGATTTTTTCTTTTTCGTGAACATTAAAATTGATTTCCGAAAGAATCGGATTCCCGTCATATTCAATTGAACCGTTGATAATCGAAAGCTGCATAAATTCATCCGTTCCTGTAAGATTTTCTTTGCCGGTTCATAATAAAGGATTTTTATAGTCGGGTCAATGGATGAAAAAGCACGGATTCCAATCTGCTGCATGACGGAGTCTTTTGCGAAAAGTACTTGTAAAAGTTTTGGCTGTGTGATAGAATCCATTCGTTGATTACGGATTGAGAGGAATGAATATGTTTTATCTTATAGTAACGATAATTATTTCAATCGTGAGTGTTTTGATGATTATTGCGATTTGCCTTCAGCAGGCAAAGAGTTCAGGCCTTGGTGCAGGTATTGCGGGCGGTTCCGAGACTTTCTGGAACAAGAACAGAGGCAGGACAAAAGAAGGAAAGCTTGTCAGACTGACAGCGATTTGCACGGCAATATTCTTTGTTGCGGCAATTCTTCTGAATGTTGGGCTTTTCGTAAACTGACAACAAGGCACTCTCGGGAAAAGAGAGTGCCGTTTTTGTTTGAGGCACAATGAATGTCATGTGAATAATTCACATGCAGGAAAAATTTTTGCAGAGGATTTTGCCCGCAGCTAAATGTGACGGTGCAAATTTTGAAAATGGGAAAAGACAATTATAAATTGATTGCAAATAACAAAAAAGCATATCATGATTATTTTGTTGAAGATACATTCGAGGCGGGCGTAGAGCTTGTGGGAACTGAGGTAAAATCGCTCAGAATGGGCAAGTGCAGCATTAAAGAAGCTTTCATAAAGGAAAAAGGCGGAGAAATGCTTGTATATGGAATGCATATTTCGCCTTATGAAAAAGGCAATATTTTTAACCGCGACCCGTTAAGAGTGAGAAAACTCCTTCTGCATAAGAAAGAAATCAGGAAAATGTCTGATTATGCCATGCAGCAGGGATGTTCCATAATTCCTTTGAAAGTGTATTTCAAAGGAAGCCTGTGCAAGGTTGAAATTGGCCTTTGCAAAGGCAAGAAGCTTTATGACAAGCGTCAGGATATTGCAAAGAAAGACCAAAGACGGGAGGCGGAAAGGGAATTTAAAGTAAAAAATTTATAATAGTTGATATAAGGCAATAATAATTTCTTTAAAAATAAGATAAGAAAAATTTTCTGTCAAAAAACTGCATCAGCGGGAACAGATGCGGTTGCTGTACGGGGCTGTACAGGTTTCGACGGGGTTTTTAAAGCTTAGATAGCCACCGGTAGCGGGTAACTACCTTAAAAGATCCAATTAAAAATAAACGCTAAGAATAATAATAAATTAGCTCTTGCAGCTGCGTAAATGCTGCATGCTCGGCTTAGGCTTCCCGCAGCTTAAGAATCGGGTATCATCTTAGCGGGAACCTCTTGCGGCAAAGCTTTGAGCCGTAGGAAAATTAATGAAGCTACCGTTGCTTAAAAGGCGTCAATTCTGATTTTGCATCGGGAATAAAAATAAAGTTGACTGCGGTGGGAGAAGTCTGGGTGGAAGAGATTTCGGACACGGGTTCAATTCCCGTCAGCTCCATTTGATTTTGCAAACCCGAACAAGGCATTTGTCATGAAGCCTTTCTCGGGTTTGTGTGTAAAAAAGGACACAGTTTAATCTGTGTCCTTTTTTTACGGTAATTTTCATGCAAAGATTTTTTCAAAATTGCTGCGTCTTTTTCAAAGCCGAACTGTTTCTTTTAGGATAAAGAACTTTTAAGCGTCAGTCCTTCTTATCATATTTGTAAAATCCCTCGCCGACAAATTCACCTAATTTTCCTTCGTCAAGATACTGCTTTAAAAGCTTTGCCATGCCCTTGAAGTTGTAGGGCGCCAAAAACGACGGAGTTTTCACATACATCAAAACAATGTCATATGCGGTTTTAAGCCCAACGGTGTCGATGATTCTGAAAGGACCTTTGGGTGCACCTGTGCCCAAAGTCCAGGCTTTGTCTATGCTTTCCGGGTCTGAAATGCCGTTTACATAAAGGTCAAGCCCTGCAAACAAGAAGGGAACAAGCATGGAATTCAAAAGATATCCGGACTTTTCTTTCCTCAAAGGAAGCGGAATCATGTGAATTTCTTTGGCAAATTCAATCACCTGTTCAAAGCTTGTTTCGCTTGTTTTTTCCTGTGCCATAACTTCTGCCGTGTTGTTGTGCCAGATTGAGTTTGCAAAATGAAGCGAAAGATATTTATCCGGCCTTCCGGTTAATTTTGCAAATTTTGAAGGAAGCAGGGTGGACGAGTTGGTGACAACTATTGTCTTGGAAGGCAAAACGCCCGCAAGTTTTTTGTAGAATTCATTCTTAACTTCCACATTTTCGGCAAGGCATTCGATGACAAGGTCGGCATCGGAAAATGCCTTTTGGAAATCAAGTTCAAGCTTGATGTTTTCAAATGCTTCATTTGCCTTTCTTATGCATTCTTCGGGGTCAAAGTTTTCTGAATCTGCAATTCCGCGTGCCCAAATATGAGGATCTTTCCCTTCGGGAGATGCCATTTTTGTTATTGTTTCGATATATGTGTCACGCAGGGCTTCAAGCTTTGGCTGCGTGTGTGCAATGCTGTTTTGATTCCTCAAAGAAACAGTGACATTAAAGCCGGAATAAGCAACCTGAAAAGCGATTTGGCTGCCCAAAACACCGCCTCCGGCAAGCGTAACGTTTTTAAATGACATATCTTATAACCTCCATGAAACGAATTCCCAATACTGTGTAATACACCAAAGAAATGCTGTTCGCATAAATGAAATATTCTTTTTGAATCATAAACCAATAATGTATTTTTTTCAATACA
>CAVHKC010000099.1:0-531 GCA_963636455.1 Ruthenibacterium lactatiformans | reverse complement strand
GGTGATAAAACGGCAGAAAACAAACTATTGTCAGGCATTAATATTTTTAAGAAACAAAAAAATATAAAAATCAAAAAACAGCACAGTATGATATGCAAAATGTGGTATACTTCATCCATGGGAATAAATTCTGAAAACAGCGGATATATGATGCAGGGCTCATTTTCTGGCTTTGAAGCATTTAATGAAATGAGCGGACAGGACAGATTCATGGAATTTCGTGCAGAGCAGATGTACAGGAAGCTTGCCGAAAAAGGGGAGTTTTCGCAAATCGACAAAGCAAAGCACAACGCAAATTACAGAAATTATCTGCTTGCAAATTATGACAGTGACGATTATTTTTAGCCGGCAGTAAATATCAAGTCTGATCAGGCTCTTACGAATATCAGCCGCAAATATATTGCGGCAGAGGGGAACTAATAAATTTTTTTGGCATGAAAAAAAATCACAAATCAGCTTTCATAATTATGGCGGTCCTGCTTATTGTTTTGATCGTCGTTTCGGTTACGCTCGGAAGATATCCGATTTCCG
>CAVHKC010000098.1:0-5612 GCA_963636455.1 Ruthenibacterium lactatiformans | reverse complement strand
GTGCCTATTCCTGCTGCTTTTCCAAGTTCTTTTTTTCTTCATATTTTTATCTGTTAGAAGTTTCCACAACCTATTATAGCTAACAGCCATATTGCACCTCCTAAACATAAATGAATAGAATTTTAAACTAATTTAGTATAGCACTTTTTAAAGTAATGCAACAACGAATTACACGAAAACGGAATTAAATACAGTCAAGAGCACTTCTTTTTCGAAAATATAGCCTTTTGTGTGGAATCCGTTTTCTGCTGCATCCACATCATACATTTTCAAAGTAACATTCTTAAATTTGTGAAGCTTTTCCAATGCTTTCGGTTCACTGAAATTCAAATAATTGGTTGTGAGTATCTGGCCGGGAATTCCTTTATCTTCAAGCTCTTTGAATGTCTGCAGAAGCGGTGTGATTCCGCTCATTGTGATAAAAGCAACGCTTATTTTGAAGCTGTCGCAGCGCAGGAGTTCTTCTTCGATTGATGAAATAACCTTTTTGCCGACCCCTGGATTGTTAGAAACAAAATCCGGCTGATAAGCCAGATTTGAGTTTGTGTTTTTGTCTATAAATGCTGTTTCAAAACCGCTGCAAAGCTCTTGTACTATATTCACGCAACACCCCCTGCCGCAAACGGCAGTGCAAATCACATCATCCAAACTTCACTTCATTCACTTCAAAATCCTGATGTTCGCCGCCCGACTCGACATATGCGATTACTGCCTCGTCTTCGTCTTCTTCAAAAACTTTGTAGAGCAGCTGGCAGTTTTCACGCAGGAAAAACTCTTCCACGCCGTTGTGCATCAAAGCCATAATGCCATAGTAGTAGCCATTTATGTTGAAAAGCGCAATCGGCTTTTTGTGGCGTCCAAGCTGCTTAAGTGTCAGGACTTCGAAAAATTCTTCAAATGTTCCGATTCCTCCGGGAGTTACGATAAATGCATCCGCAAGCTCTTCCATCTTGGCTTTTCTGTTTGCCATTGTGTCTGTGTAAAAGAATCTGTCGCATTCTTCGTAAAGGTCTTCGATTTTTTCTTTTCGGAAGAATTTGGGGATTACGCCGTAGACTTTTCCGCCGCCTCTGTGCGTTCCCCTTGCGGCAGCACCCATCAAGCCGTGGCTTCCGCCCCCGAACACCAGATTGTGCCCTCTTTTTGCCAAATTTTCCGCAAGTTCCTCAACTTCTTTTATGTAAAGTTCGTCAATTTTCGGGCTTGCCGCCCCAAATATGCAAATATTCATCTTTTCCCTTTCCGTCGCATGACATACGCCCCTATATGCTTTCATGAATTTGTGCTTCTGCAGTCGGCTTGAAAATGCCATTTTCTATTTTAAGTCTGCAAATTTTATAACCTGCAAGTTTTTAAAACAAAGCTGCCATGTAGGGCACATCTGCCCTTGTGCAGTGCCGATTATGAAAAGCATTATAACATTGAGCCGCAAAAATTTCCAAGTGCAGCACAAATCTTTTCACATTGTCCATCTGATAATCTGCTCGACAATAAACACTGCCGCGCATGAGCTTAATGCGACAAGCACAATGCTTTTTTCAAAATATGCCAGAATGACAGCAACCACAAGGCCCGCTATTCCCGAAAGCAGATAATCCGTGCTGTTTATTATTGCAGGGAATGTCATTGCCGCAAGGCAGGCATAGGGAACATAATACAGAAATGATTTTATATATACATTTGTTATTTCTTTTCTGAAAAGAACAAACGGAAGCACACGAACCAGATATGTGACGCCCGCCATCACAAGGATGTAAAGATATATATTATTCATTCGCATCCTCCTTAATCGGCTTTAAGAAAGCCGCTGCCGCCGAAACAACAACTGTGATAATGATGATAACAAAACCGGAAGAAAGCTTGTTGATTCCGGGCACATATTTGAAAACCGAAGCAAGCATCATCGATGCCGCAATAACCCACACAAGGGTTATGTTTTTCTTTGCGGGCGGAATAATTATCCCCAAAAACATGCCGTAGATTGCAATGCTCAATGCCGATATTACGATTGCAGGCAGAAGCTGACCGGCAAGTGCCCCCACAAGCGTTCCAAGTGTCCACCCGGGTATGGCAACCGCCATCGCACCATAAGAAAAAAATGGCGAACTCTTTTTCGGAAGTGCCGCAGTTACCGCAAAAATTTCGTCCGTTATTCCGAACGCAACAAAAAACCTGTGAAAAAAAGGATATCTTTTATCAAGCTTTTGAGAAATAGTGAAGCTCATCAGGCAATACCGCAAATTGATGATAAACTGATTAAGCGCAAGTTCAAGCAGGCTTCCGTGCGCTATAATTACATCCAATGCCGCAAACTGCCCTGCGCTTGTAAGATTTGTAAGCGAAATTACCACCGAATCGGCAACACTCAGCCCGCCCTGTACCGCCATCATTCCGAAGGTGAATGCAACGGCAAAATATGCCAGCCCGATTGGTATTCCCGCTTTGAGTCCTATTTTAAAGACGGCCGTTCGCTCGCCCGATTTTATTTGATTTCCCGCCATTTATCTGTGTCTTTCAAATTGTTTTTTAAATATGCACTTAAGCTTCCTTAAACCGTCTCGAAAATTTGTTCCAATTTTGCTTCGCGGGAAGCATTATAACACTTAGCCGCATATTTTGCTTGACGTTTAACATAAATATTCATATAATCCTGATTACCAGATTACGAATAGCTATATTCGTATAAAAAGCTGAATGCTGTTATCAAAACATTCAGCTTTTTTATCGCTTGGAATATTGTATCAACCATCAACTTTTTTAATTACATCAGCTTATTATTTCAAATTCCCGAATGCATTCGGCTTTAAAATTCTTTCCCCAATTGCTCGCTTTGCAAAACTCGTCTGTATCGTCGAAAATTTCTTTTAAGTTGTAACCTTTTTGGATAAATATATCCTCTGAAAGCCACTCGGCCTTTTTAAACGCAATTTGATGCAATTCTAAGTCAAATATTAACCCTCTGGTAAGCCAAATGTCGTATGTCTGTTCGGTATTTTTAAACAGTTTTTGGTTCTCCTGAATAACAAAAATATTCTTTATGCTTTCATTTATTGGGAAATTGATAAATTTTTTTTTCTCAATAAATGGATATTTTTTAAGTTCAACCGTAAATATCGCAACATCCTCAATACTGCCAAAATAATCCTGCTTTTCGGCCAAGTTATATAAATAGATTCTTTTATCCTCAATTTTTAATTCGACTGCCTGTAGCGAGGAGTTAGTAAATGTGAACTCATCGTGATTTATATTCTCAAATTTTTTTCCTATACAGGACTTTAAAATTTCTATACTATCTGTATTTAATCTGACATCTGTTTGTTTCATAATTACCCCTTTACAAAATGTATCTTTTGTGTCACCAAATCGCCGTGTTCATTACTGTATTGCACATCTATATCAACAGATGGCGAACCATCCGACGATGAAGAAACCGGTCTCCAATTCAATATTGTACCATCTGCCATTTTTGTTTGATATCCTTTCACGGTACCATCCTTATAATAAAGTTCCTTTTCAATTCCCCCATATGTAAGACAGTCATAAAAATGCTTTGCCTTTTCTATAGGATTGTCCGATTTTATATTTCGGACACTATTTGTGCCGCCATTACCCCGTTCTCCGAAGAGACCGTCTTTGTAGGGATATTCCTCTTTAACTTTATTTAAATTTTCTAATACTTTATGGTAATAAGTTGCTCCACCCTTAAATTCAAATCCCATGTTTTTAATCCTTTCCATGGGTACGTTCAAATTCACTTTTATAGCGGTGAAATTCTATTTGTCCCTTATATTTTCCAAATATATCTTCCGGCATACTCCCATGAACCAAAATTATTTTAGGATTTAACTCTTCTATCATGGCATCAAGACCATTACAAAATATTTCTTTCTTTTTATTTTCTCTAAGCAATCCATATGGGCTTATACAAACCATACTTTCTTTGGGCACTCCCAAAAAGCAATGTTTATAACTGGATTCGTCGCCCCATCTTATATTTGGAATAACTGGCACCCCGTTTTTTTGAAGGAAAAATCCTACGGCCCTGTTCATATATGTTTTTGTTTCTTCCAAACATCTTGATTTTCCAGCAACCATAGAACAATCCGGTGTAATTACACCATCATATTGTTTTAATAGTTCCAAATATTTACTTGTAGATGTAATTACTCTTGAAAATTCCCTTTCATGCATGTAAAAGTGAATATATTGTCTTTTATTTTTACATGTTCTTGCTTTTCTGAAAGGCAACAAATCCAATGGCACTTGTGTATTTTTCAGATCCATCAGCATAGGAATTCCCGCCTCACCCACAAATGAAGCACCTTCAACCAAATAATCCTGACAGCCATCGTCAAATATCGTTTTTCTCATAACCGTTTTCTCCTTATGTGCTATAGAGTGCCGTTATAAGAAATTTACCAGATTACGAATAACAGTATTCTATTGCTTCTGTTTTTTTATATGATCACCACTCCAACCTGCAAATATCTGCATTCATGGTGAAATTATTAAATATTTTCTGTTTCTCAATATTTCTATTTTTATGCCAATTTTGTATTATATGTAATAATTCTGTTACAATACTGAACGCTTGCTGCTTCTGCAGAAACTCCACATCTTACAGCTATTTCTTCCTTGCTGAAGCCTTTCGTTAAATATGCTGGTACCAATAGTTCTCCAGCAAAGCATTTCGCCTGCCACTCCGGACATCTGAATGCTGCTCTCGGCACTTGTCCTTCATATTTCTCAATTTTAAATTTACAAATGCATATTGTTAAGGAATGCCCAAATTCGTGTGCAATACTCATTCTGTCACGTCCTATACCCTCGCATGCGCCATTATATACGCTTTCTTTTATATATATTTTTTTCTCAGCAATATCAGAATATGCATGTACATCTTTGGAAACATCGCAATCATCTATAACTTCATAATCTATACCATACAAAATCGGAAATTTTTCCAATACCTCCACTACTGGGAAGTAAATCTGTTTTTCAAATCCAAGCTCTCTTCGGAATTCATATGTTAACTCGCGTAATTCCTTACGAGTTCTTGGTTCAATAATATATTCTTCCAATACCAGTTACTCCTCTGTTTTTTTTAAAATTTTTTTTATTTCGTCGGCTTCTGTATCTTCTAAAGTTCCAAAACTCCTGGCAAAAACGATTGCCAAATCCCTGTTTTTAGGCGAAGCGTCTTTAATATTAATTTCAACTTTTTCGCCTGATTCAAGCACTGCTACTTTTAATTTTTCAATTTCTTCCTCATTGAGGCTATAAATTTCTTTAAGCTTCATTTCCCAATCTACCGGCATTTTCTTCTTGCCATTTTCTACGGCGGATAAAAATGCTGATGATACATTTAGTTTTTCTGCCATATTTTTCAATATTTCACCATTTTGCATTCTGATTGTCCTCAGAAATTCGCCTATACTATTCAATTCATGTCCTCCTTAACCTTTCTGGGTTAATTTTACTATATTTTTTTCTTTTGTCAACCATTTTAGGTTAATTTTTGCTTTCTAAATAAAAATAAAGCCGCAGCTTTGTTTTGCCACAGCTTTATTTCCATTATTATGCTCATTTTTATCTGTTATTCCTTCCTGCAG
>CAVHKC010000097.1:0-5612 GCA_963636455.1 Ruthenibacterium lactatiformans | reverse complement strand
GTTCAAGACCGCATATCCGTTTCCGTCCAATGTGCCCGAAAAATCAAGCGGTTCCCAGATTACATCCTTAAGGTCGATATCCGCCATAAGCTTATACGAGCCGCTCGGATTATCGGCAATTTTAAGGAGGTCTTCATAATCATATATTTCGGTAATCCCCGTTCCTCCTTCAGCCGCCTGGGTTGTTGTTTCGTTATCTGCAAGCACGGGCATTGCCATTGCCGCTGCCAAAAGTGCAGATAAAAATACTATTATTGCTTTTTTTAATATTCTTTTTTTGTTCATGTTTTCAATCTCTGTTATTCTTATTTTTAGCTGTTTTATGTTTTGTACTAATATCGCTTCATCGTGCTTTTCATGCTTTTGAAGCGGAAATATCAAATTTGCAGAAAACCTGCTTTTTTCAATATTTCACGGACTTCATACGTCATTTATTCACGATAGTTATTATTTCTTCGGGCGTTTTTGCAAAATATGTAGGGCCTGCAAGCTCAAGTTCTTCAAGGCTTCCGTAGCCGTACAAAACAGCTATCGAATCCATTGCAAATTCGTTTGCACCGCAAATGTCATCATTTCTGTCGCCTACCATGACCGTTTTTTTTAAAGTGCCGTTTGGATTTGCCTCGTCAATTCCCGCTTTTTTCAAAGCATAGCTTATGACCTGCGTCTTCTTTGTCCTTGATTCATCCTGCGAAGCACCTGCCACATAGTCAAAATATTTTCTTATTTCAAAATATTCCAATATTCTCTCTGCAAAAACCTCAGGCTTTGCGGTTGCCAAAATCAGTTTCTTTCCGCACTTTTTCAATTTCTCAAGCATTTCTGGAATATGCGGATAAAGTTCGTTTTCATACATTCCCTTGCTTTCAAAATATTTTCTGAAAGTCATCACGCAGTTCTTGCTTTCTTCCCTTGTAAAGCCGTATGTTTGCTGAAAGGAATCAATAAGCGGAGGCCCCACAAAGCTGTAAAGCGATTCTTTGTTTTCCACTTTGATACCTCGTTCTTCAAGCGCGGCTACAATTGAATTTATAATGCCCTGCGCCGAATCGGTCAACGTTCCGTCAAGATCAAACAAAATATAATCATACATCAGTTAAGCAATTCTCCGATTTCTTCTTCGCTTAAATATCCCACGCTTTTCTTGTGGATTTCACCGTTCTTGAAAACAATAAGCGTGGGTATGCTTGTTATGCCGAATTTTGCGGTAAGTGCGGGCTGTTCATCCACATTGACTTTCCCTACTTTGATTTTTCCTTCTTTTTCTTCGGCGATTTTTTTAACAATCGGCGCAAGCATCATGCACGGGCCGCACCATCCTGCCCAAAAATCCACCAAAACCGGAATGTCGGATTTATAGACTTCTTCATCAAAATTTTTGCTTGTCAAAACAATTTCAGCCATGGTTTTCCCTCCTCTGATTTCGTTAATCCTCAATAATTTATTTTTGCCGCTTATTTCAAGCCGCCTTATACTCTCTTTTATATGACTTCTTTCGAATACTTGCTTGCTTTTTTAAAGCCTTTTCATTTTATTTTTTCTTATAATAAAGCCTGCAGTGGCAATAGCCTTCAAATTCCGGGTCTGCAATCTGGTCTCTGAATTCCTTGCACATGCAAATTGTGTCGGCTGTCTTTTCAAGCCTGCAGGGGCAGTAACCATCCTTTTTCTTAAGGCCCTCCCTGATGAAATTTACAATTTTTTCATCTTCGTTAAATCTTATTTCCATGCCTTCACCGCTTTCTTAAAATGCCATGTTTGCTTTTAGTTTCTTATTTTAAAACTTATTTATGAAAATTATTTTATATTGTAACGCAAACCGCCTCTTTTTTATATACTCTTTTGAACCTGCATACTGTTATTCATGCGTGGTTCTGTTGATGAACTTAGGCTGACTTTTTGAATAGATGATTTTTTGACCCGTATAAAGTCCATAATATCCCGAAAGCCTGTAGCTTACTGCCGCAACAAGCAGGAACATAGGAAGTCCCGAAAGCCCAAAGAGTTCAAAGCTTAGTATTATGGAAGTTATCGGGCAGTTTGTTACGGCGCAGAAAACCCCGCAGATTCCAAGCGCCGCACCCTGCGAGGCACCTATCCCCAAAAGCGGACCGAAAACACATCCGAAAGTTGCACCGACAAAAACAGTCGGAACAATTTCTCCGCCCTTGAAGCCTGCCGCAAGCGTTACCGCCGTAAAAATCATTTTCAAAAGGAAGGCATAAGGAACCGCCGTCTGCTCAACGGCATTTTTTATTATTTCGGTTCCAAGCCCGTTATAATCTGCATTTCCGACAATGATTGTGAGCAAAAGAACAATTATTGCGCCTGAGATTGCCCTAAGATATTGGTTTTCAACATATTTTTTTGCGGCATTTTCCGTTTTGTGAAGAATTATGCAAAACAAAATTCCCACAAGTGCGCACAAAATTCCAAGCACACATGTGCGAACACCCATCTGCCAGGTAAAGTCCGGAAAAACAATATTTTCAAATCCGAAGCCCGAAAGCCCGAGCGACTTTGAAACCATCAAAGCAGTAAGCGAAGAAACAGCACATGGCACGATTGCAGAATAATGGATAATTCCTATGCTTATGACCTCCATTGCAAAAAGTGCTGCTGTCAAAGGTGTTCCGAAAAGTGCGGAAAATGCGGCACTTATCCCGCATAAAGTCATGATTGTGGTTCTTCTTTGGCTTAGTTTCAAGCTTCTTCCAAACGACATTCCAAGGCTTCCGCCAATCTGAATTGCAGCGCCTTCCCTGCCTGCCGAACCGCCCAAAAAATGCGTCAATGCTGTGGCAAATGTGATCAAAGGCGCCATCACCAAAGGAATTTTTTCGCCCGAAGATATCGATTCCAAAACCCTGTTTGTTCCGCGCGGATTTTTCACTTTGCACAGATGATAAGAAAGAACGATTGCCGCACCCCCTAAAGGAAGCAAAAATATAAGCCACATATGTGACTGCCTGAAATTCGTCGCCCAGTTTACAAGCAAACCGAAAAGCGACGCATATGCGCCGACTGCAAGGCCTGTAATCAAGGCAAGCACAACGCTTGCCGCAAACGAAACCAGATCTTTTCCGATTATTTTAAAATGTTCTTTGCTTTGAGGAAGTTTATCCATACGAGCCATTTTACATTTTTTGCGGCAAAAAACAATACAAAAAATAAACTCTGCCCCTATATAAGGACAGAGTCTCATTCTTGCAAACTGTTTTCAAACTCTTTAATCAGGCAAAGCAATTATCATCTCCGACAGTGCTTACCTTACGGCTTAAAAATCCTTTTACTTCCTTTTTGTCTATTTCCAAAACAATTGCCAGTTCGCCGTACAATTTATCTTCCGCAAGCTGAAAATATTTTTCATCGCTTGTTGTTATCTTTTTTCCTTCGGACAATCTTTCTCTTTTTCTGATATGTATTGTCTTTATTATGCTCACAAACTTGCGGGCATCTCCTGTTTTCATGAGTTCTTTGTATTGTTCTTCTCTTTTGCGTTCGTCGGGAACAACAACTGTCCCGATTGTGTCGATTTCTTCAATCAGTTCTTCTGCTTCCTTCTTTGTCATTATCGGGCGCATAACTATTTTTTGATTGTCGCACGGCGTGAAAATTTTACTGCTTGCCGAATAAAAAGGTGCCAAAGTGTAATAATCCACACCGTCTGCCGCTCCGGAAAAATTCGGCTTTCCGATCTTTTCAACGCGGCATACGCCTGTCGTGCCGTATACAATTAAATCTCCTACCTGAAACAAATTTTTCCTCCTTTCATTTTTCTTTCTTCCCAGTTCTCATTCCGAACGGCACGGAACGCACCAAAAACATGTTTCGTGTCATCTTTGGCACTATTTTACCACTTTTTTTGTCAAAAAATAAGTATAAATCCCAAAAACGGCAGAAAATTTAAAACAATTGTAATATTAAAAGTCAAAAAAAGCCGGAGAAATTTAATCTCCGGCTTTGAGAAAAACAATATTAATCAAGGATTCGTTTATATGTTACATCATCATTCCGCCCGGTGCTGCAGGTGCAGCAGCTGCTGCGGGTTCTTTGATATCTGCAACCGCTGTTTCTGTTGTAAGGAATGTGCTTGCAACAGATGTTGCATTTTGAAGTGCCGACCTTGTAACCTTTACAGGGTCAAGGATTCCGGCTTCAACCATCTTCGTATATTTTCCTTCAAGAGCATCGAAGCCTTCGCCTTCTTTCATCTCTTTAACCTTGTTTACGATGACAGAGCCTTCCAGTCCTGCATTGTGTGCAATGCAGTAAAGCGGTGCTTCAAGTGCCTTAAGAATAATCTTAACGCCTGTCTTTTCATCACCTTCAGTCTTATCAAGAAGCTTTTCAACCTTCTTTGCTGCATGGATATATGCACTTCCGCCGCCTGCGATAATGCCTTCTTCTACAGCTGCCTTAGTTGCTGCAAGAGCATCTTCCATACGAAGCTTCTTTTCCTTCATTTCCATTTCTGTTGCTGCGCCGACTTTGATAACGGCTACGCCGCCCGAAAGCTTTGCAAGACGCTCCTGAAGCTTTTCTTTGTCATATTCGGAAGTTGTTGTTTCAATCTGGTTTTTGATAACGGCAACCCTTGCGTCGATATCGGCCTTCTTTCCAAGTCCGTCAACGATGATTGTGTTTTCTTTGTCAACCTTGATTGATTTTGCACGGCCGAGCATATCCATTGTCGTATCCTTAAGTTCAAGGCCCAATTCCTCGGAAATAACCTGACCGCCTGTAAGGATTGCTATATCCTTGAGCATTTCTTTTCTTCTGTCGCCATATCCGGGTGCCTTTACGGCAACGACCTGGAATGTTCCGCGGAGCTTGTTGACAATCAATGTTGTTAATGCTTCGCCTTCGATATCTTCTGCGATAATCAAAAGCTTTGCGCCTGTCTTAACGATTTCTTCAAGTAAGGGAAGAACTTCCTGAATGCTGGAAATCTTTTTGTCTGTAATAAGGATATAAGGATCTTCAAGAGAAGCTTCCATCTTTTCAAGGTCTGTGCACATGTATGCCGAAATATATCCTCTGTCAAACTGCATTCCTTCGACAAGTTCAAGCTCTGTCTGCATGGTCTTTGACTCTTCGATTGTGATAACGCCGTCTGTCGTAACCTTTTCCATTGCGTCTGCAACCATATCTCCGACATCAGGATCGCCTGCCGATATTGCGGCAACTTTTGCAATCTGGTCTTTGCCTTTAACTTTGCTGCTCATCTTTGCCAAAGCCTCAACAGCTTCGTCACATGCCTTCTGCATTCCCTTTCTTAAAATGATGGGATTTGCGCCGGCTGCAAGGTTCTTCTCGCCTTCATCGATCATTGCCTGTGCAAGCACTGTTGCCGTTGTTGTTCCGTCACCTGCAACATCATTTGTCTTCGTTGCAACTTCACGGACAAGCTGTGCGCCCATGTTCTCGAATTCATCTTCAAGCTCGATTTCCTTGGCGATTGTGACACCGTCGTTTGTGATAAGCGGAGCTCCGTAGGGCTTGCTCAGTACCACATTTCTTCCTTTGGGTCCGAGTGTTACTTTGACTGTATCGGCCAATTTGTCAACGCCGGCCTCAAGGGCGTCTCTGGCTTCTGCGCCGAACTTAAT
>CAVHKC010000096.1:0-5615 GCA_963636455.1 Ruthenibacterium lactatiformans | reverse complement strand
CATATAGGCTTAAAAGCTGAAATAAGATGACTTTTCTCACTTTCCAAGAACATCTATATTTGCAAGGTTTTTAACACTCAAAAATTGAAAAAAAGCGTTTCGAAGCCGCACAAATACACTTTTCTAATTATACTTGCGATTTTTAAAAATACAATCATATTTAATTTCATCTTTGGAAATTATTCGAAAATTTAAAAATCCCCATAAAAACCATTTGGCATAAAGCTTGGTTTTGAGTGATTCATCTTTTCATTTTGAAAAAAGATATTTTTATTTCTGCCTTACGGTAAGCCTTCTGATATGCCCGTCGCCGGACACTTGCTGAAGTGTGGCAATTGCCATGATATTGTAGCCTCCGAACGAGGCAATGAAAGAAGCACGTGTGTCGCTTAAGATTGTAGGTTCCGTAATTGAATAATTTCTGAAAAAAACTCGTTTCTGAAAAACATCGAAACAGCTTCTTTTCCATATATATGAAATGGCTGCAAAGAAATGCCGTGCGCACTGTAATCGCAATACTGCCCGTCTTTCGTAAAAAGGCTGGCAAGCTTTTCATAATCCTTATTTTCAAGCGCATCTATGTACATTTCAATTAATTTCATTTTGATTTCTCATCCATATAAATTTGCAGACTGCCAATCCCCAATAATGTTATTTGTAATCTGCCAAGAAATATTCTGCATATTTTTATGCAAAAAATCAATACACCTTCTCAGTATTCAAAAGTGCGTCCGTGCCGCCGTCTGCAAACATAACAATTCCGTTTATTCCCCGTGCATCATCTGAAGCCAAGAAAATTATTGCACTTGCAATTTCCGCAGGTTCCATGAATGTCTGCTGCTTGTATCTTGTGGGGATCGGCAAAGCATTCAAGGAAGCATAAGCACTGTGCGACATTGTTGCCGTCATTGCACTTCCGACATTTCCCGGAGCAACGGCATTGATCCTTACTCCGTTTGCGGCATAGGATGCCGAATGGCGGCGCACCCACCTTGCAAGAGCGTACTTTGCAGCCGCATAAATGCTGTTTCCAACGCTTAAATCAGTGGCGTCCAAAGCCGCAACAAGATTGCATATTTTGTGTTCGTCTTCTTCGCTGTTGTTCATAAGGTCTGCAATATCCATTCGTGCAATCCCCTGGGAGATTACATTGGAAGATACTGCCACGCAGCTTCCGTGCTTTTTTTGAAGCAAATCGTAAACGCCTTCGATGATTGCGATTGTGCCGAAATAGTCTACCGAAATAATCTTTGCCAAATCACCGCAAGCGCCGGAGACACCGGCGCTTAGGATGAGCCCGTCAATTCCTTCGGGGCAGCGTATATGCAGTTCGTCGATTACCTTCTGCCTTCCTTCAAGAAGTGCAAGATCGGCAATGATATCGCTCTTGTAAATATCAATATTTATAACCTCGTGCCCCTGCTTTTTAAGCAGTTCCACTGTCTTTGCGCCGATTCCTCCGGAACCGCCCGTTACCGCATATACGCTCATATAATCTTATTTCTTTCTTATCGTACTTGAATATTCTTTGCATTAGGTATCCGAAAATATTTTTAATCCCGTGCGGATTTATGAAATTAAATTCCGCAATATCCTTCTGCTTTTATTTTAATAAGCTGCTTTGAAAAT
The DNA here is from genome assembly GCA_963636455.1 of Ruthenibacterium lactatiformans. GTDB lineage: Bacteria > Bacillota > Clostridia > Lachnospirales > Lachnospiraceae > RGIG5612. Next base: position 3,986 of record CAVHKC010000096.1, on the reverse strand, counting down.
ATCAATAACCTGCTGCTTTGTTGCCTTGCGGGGATTGGTAAGCTGGCAGACATCCTTCATTGCATTTTCTGCCATGACTTCGAAGTCTTCTTCCTTTACACCGAGGCTTCTGAGATTTTGAGGAATTCCAACCTGCTCCGAAATCTGGCGGATTGCGGCAATTGCCTTCCTTGCAGCTTCCATTGTCGAAAGCCCTTCAATATTTTCGCCCATTGCTTTTGCAATATCACGGAAACGGTTTGCATTTCCGATGAGGTTGAATTCTTCAACATAAGGAAGAAGGATTGCATTGCATACGCCGTGAGGAAGATTGTAATAACCACCGAGCTGGTGAGCCATTGCATGCACATAACCAAGAGAAGCATTGTTGAATGCGATACCTGCAAGGTACTGGCCGTAAGCCATCTTGTCACGAGCCTTCATATATACGCCGTTTGCAACAGCCTTGGGAAGATACTGCGTGATCATCGTGATTGCCATGAGTGCAGCAGCGTCCGTAAGCGGGTTTGCGTTTGTTGAAACATAAGCTTCAATTGCATGAGTGAGCGCATCCATTCCCGTTGCTGCCGTAAGTGAAGGCGGCATACCGATCATAAGCTTGGGGTCGTTGATAGCGATCTGAGGAGTCACTCTCCAGTCTACTATTGCCATTTTAACATGTCTGCTTGTGTCTGTTATAATGCAGAAACGTGTTATTTCTGAAGCAGTACCTGCCGTTGTGTTGATGGCAATCATCGGACACATGGGCTTGGTTGATTTGTCAACGCCTTCGTAATCTCTGATATCTCCGCCGTTTGATGCCACAATTCCGATTGCTTTTGCGCAGTCATGAGAAGAACCGCCGCCGAGCGAAATGATTGAATCGCATTTTTCTTTATTGAATACTTCCAAGCCGCTTACAACATTAACATCCTTGGGGTTGGGTTCTGCACCGTCGAATACAATGCTGTCTACACCTGCATCTTTAAGAATGTTCTGGATTTTCTCAGCCATTCCTGATTTTGCAAGAAATTCATCTGTAACAATCATCGCCTTCTTTCCGCCGAGACTGTTCATCAATGTTCCTGCTTCCAAAACGGAATCTTCGCCAAATAAGTTTCTTGTCGGTAAAAAGTAGTAAGTTGTAGCCATAATTTTTAGGTTCCCTTTCTTTGTTTTATGCTGCGATGTTTTGCGGATTGTATTTTTAAAAATGCACATCGCCTTGTTGTGCCCAATATAACACGCAGCTGGTAACATAAAGATACCCAAAACAAATAAAAATTAAGATACCAGATATAAGGCTTCCGAAAATTCAAAATTCGGGGCTTACCATTCTATGAAAATATTGCTCAGCCTCCTTATTGTTTCTTTGATTTTCTCTTCGTTCATGTTGCTGTAATTCAATATCAGCGCATGGCTGTATTCCGGCTTTGAAACCGTGCAGAATTCCGAAAGGCACGAAAGGTTTATCCCCTGGCTTTTGGCAGCCCATTTTATCTCCACATCAGTCAAAGACGTGTCCAGATACAAAAGCAGGTGCGTGCCGCAGCTGTTTCCCTCAATGCGCACGGCAGGGATTAAGGGCGTCTGCTTTATAATCTTAAGCAAAAGCTCACCCTCACGCTGATAATACTTTTTCATTCGGCTCAAATGCCTTTCAAATGCTCCGCTTTTTATGAAGCGTGCAAGCGTGTACTGTTCGCAGCTTGAAACCGAATTTGAATAGAAATTTGCATTGTTTACAAGGCTGCTCATAAGCTTTTCGGGAAGTACCATATAGCTGATTCTTATCGCCGGTGAAAGGCTCTTGCTGAAGGTGTTCATATATATCACACGGTGATTTGTGTCCATGCTTTGAAGTGCGGGAATGCTCCTTGTGTGATAGCGAAATTCGCAGTCATAATCATCTTCGATAATATAACGGTCTGTTTTTTCCGCAGCCCATTTCAAAAGCTCCATGCGCTTGGCGGCTGTCATCGTTGTTCCGAGCGGATAGTGGTGTTCGGGCGAGACATGAACAATATTCACGCCGCTTTCGCAAAGGCTTTCCATGTCAATGCCTTCTTCGTCTACATCAATGCTTTCCCACTTTGCTCCGTATTCCTTGTAGATTCCCGGAATCTTCTTATATCCCGGATTTTCAGTGCCGTAAATTGAATTTTTAGGGAGCAGATTCATAAGCTTAATGTAGAGATATTCGATGCTTGAGCCAATCAAAATTCTCTCCGGCGAAACCTGCATTCCGCGCGCACGGTAAAGATATTCGGAAATTGCCAAACGAAGCTCGTAAATCCCTAAGAATGGAGCTTGCTGCACAAGTTCAAGGCTGTATTCGCTCAAAACTTCACGCATGGTTTTTGACCAGAGCGAATATGGGAATTTTTCATAGATTATGGCATTTGATGTAAAATCCGCAAACCATTTTTCTTCTTTTGCCAAAGGCTCGGGCTCTGCTTCAAAAGCCCTGTTTTCAAGGAGCATGGTGCTTTGCGAATCAAACTGCACATCGGCAACATAATAGCCTCTTTTTTCTTCTGAGGTGATATAGCCTTCCGTAAGCAGCTGTTCATAAGCATTCATGACGGTTCTTACGCTGATTTGGTTGTCGTATGCAAGTTCTCTTTTGGACGGAAGTTTGCTTCCTGCCGGGAAGCGCCCCGTGACGATATCATTTTTCAGGCAAATATATAAATATTCATAAAGCGAATGGTCACTTCGCTTGGAAAAGTCATAAATAAGCATAAATTGGTCACCTATAAGTTTAAAATTCTGGTGCCATTATATCGTTAAATAAAAAACAAGTCAAAGAAAATGTAAAAGGGATTCGGCTGTGTCTGCCAAATCCCTTTTGAAGTCATTGTATTTTGAGTATTTTTAGTTAAAAACCTTTCCTGCGGCGTTTTTTCGAAACTGCCTTTCCGGCACATTCTACTGTGTCTGTGTTGCTCTTTTCAGCGTGAATCCGAATGATACACCAAAGGTGGTGCCTGTTGTATCATTAAGAGTGGTTGAACCGCTGCTTTCTACCTCTCGTACACGGTTAGGATTGCCGGTAGAAGCTGAACGCAGCCATGTGCCAACTCTTTCAGTCTCGACACTTGAAGTCACCCTATACGGTATTCGCAATTCACTCGGGACCTTTACAGTATATCTCTCGTAAGTAGTTCCCTCTTTCGGGCGTGTTTCGTCGCCTACCTCAATACCACTGAACAGCCACAGCTTGTCATAGCATATTAGAGTATTATCTCCGCTTGTATCGTCATATACAGAATCATACTTGACTGCTTTTTGTCCGATTGCATTTTGCAATTCCTGAGGCAATGTGTAAAACAGGCAGTTTCCATCCGTGTAATTCGTTCCTCCATTTAACATTGCCCGGATATTCGAATTAGCCCAGCCTCCATCGGTTGAAAGAGTCAGATTCCATTTGAGATTACTGTAATCAGTGTTGTTATTTTGCAAAAGTTCCTCATAAAGCATGCTCGGGCCATCGCCGTCTACCCTTACTGTGAAGTTCTCGTTAAGTATCGAGGTTGTTTCGTTCTTGCTAAGATCTACGGTCTGCGTACAGCCTGCTGCAATACATTGCTCATAGATATAAGGGTCCTTATTGTTGTTTGCGATTATCGTCGCCCAGCTGTCGTCATGAATGCAGCGGTGTGCATTGCCCGATGATGTTTCTCCGCTTGGCGTGTGGGCTGCTTTTTCAGTTGAAATATGGTTGCTGCCCCATGCAGGTCCGAAGGTTAAGCCTCCCGTTACTGTTTTGGCTGCCCCTGTGCTGTCGTCAACGCCATCATAAACATCGTCTGTTTCGATTCCGTAGAGTAAAACCGCATACTTTATAGTTGTATTATACTGTGCATAAAGAGTCACATCTTCTGTCAAAGGTGTTGTAAGCTTGCCGTCTGTTCCGACATTTTTATATTTCTCCCCGCCTGTTGCAGCTGTATACCAGCCCTTAAAGGTTCCCGAAGTGCTTGTCGGCGTGTAATATGTTCCGC
>CAVHKC010000095.1:0-5623 GCA_963636455.1 Ruthenibacterium lactatiformans | reverse complement strand
GTATTTATGAGCGTGGTCACAGTGTCGCTTTCGGCAATAAGCATTCTTAAGATTTCGGCAAGGCCTTCGGTGCCGTTTGAGCCAAGTTCGGTAATCTTGTCCGAAAGCTTTGCAAAAAGTTCGTTTTCAATATCAAGAAGCAGGTCGTTTTGACTTCCATAATATTTGTAGAAAGTTGTGCGGTTGATTTGGGCTTTGTCGCACAGCTCATAAATTGATATCTTCTCAAGAGGCTTTTTTTTCAAAAGCTCCAAAAGTGCATTTTTAAGCATTGTCTTGCTGAGACGAACTCTTTGATTTTCCATAATACTTATCCCTTCGGTCCTACTTTGGCACTTCATGAAGAAGAGCAACTAAAAAATAAATTTTCTCTTTGCGGCATCATTTATACTCGACAAATTTTTGAAAAATGTTGATTTCAGTTCAAAAAATGCCGTTGTGTTTGCAACGCAACATCTTTAAATAAACAGTCGGTTGATTTTGACGCTTGCTGTAAGTATGATTTGTATACAAAAAGTTGTCAAGGGTAAACGCATAAAAAAATAGGGTGAATATAAGATTTGCACGAGGGGATGTAATCACATATGAAAGGAAATATTTGCCGTGCGAAAAGTTTCACAGTTCATCGTTAACAAACGATATCTGATTTTGGCATTCATGGTTTTGCTGACCGTGATAAGCCTTTTTCTTATACCAAAAGTTAAAATCAACAGCGATCTTACAAAGTATCTTCCGGACGATTCTTCCATGAAAAAAGGAATGGAGTTGATGGAGCAGGAATTTCCGGACATGGAAGAAACATATACGATACGAATAATGTTCAAAGACCTTCCGGAAGATGAAAAAAGCGAAATCAAAAGCCAAATCGAAGAGATTGAAAATATCACGCAGGTCGAGTTTGAAGAAGGAAACAGCGATTACAACAAGGGAGAATATACCCTTTATTATGTAACAAGCGAATTTGATTATGACACTCCCGAAGAAGCGCAAATAGAAGAAGACCTTGCCGAAACATTTGCCGGTTATGATATAACGATTCAAAATGACGATACCATAGCAACGAGTATTCCGACCATTGTGCTGATACTTGCTTTTGCGGTTATGATTGTGATTCTCATAATAGCCTGCAAATCATTTTTCGAGCCGTTTCTTTTTCTTGTTACAATCGGAATCGCCGTGCTGCTAAACCTCGGATCGAACATCTTCCTCGGAGAAATTTCGGATGTAACATACGGAATTGCGGCTGTCTTGCAGCTGGTTCTTTCGATGGACTATTCCATTATTTTGATGAATCGCTATCGTCAGGAGCTGGAAAAAACAAGCGATAAAAAAGAAGCTATGAAAAATGCGCTGACTGCGGCATTCAGCTCAATTATCGGAAGCTCGGTCACAACAATCGTCGGTCTGCTTGTGCTTTTGTTCATGAGTTTTAAAATCGGACAGGATTTGGGAATTGTCCTTGCAAAGGGCGTGGCATTGAGCCTGATAAGTGTTTTCACGGTTCTTCCCGCACTCATACTCATGTCGCACAAGCTGATAATGAAAACAACAAAAAAACCTGTGAAACGCTTCAGACTGAAGAAAGACCCGATAAGAGCGTTGGGAAGCTTCAGCTTCAGGTTTCACAAGGTGATTGCAATCTTTTTTGCGGCACTTTTTATCGGCACATATTTCCTTCAAACATCAACGCAGATTGCTTATACAATTTCCGAAGAGGACAAAATTGCCGATATTTTCGCCAAAAGAAATCAGCTTGTGCTGCTTTATGAAAATGATGATGAACAAAAAATATCAGAGCTTGCCGAAACACTGGAAGGCAGCAAATATGTGAAAAGCGTCACATCCTATGCAACAACTCTCGGAAAAAAATATACGGCAGAAGAAATGACGGAGGTTATAGAAGCGTTCGGAAGCGATATGAAAATAAAACCTTCAATGTTAAGCCTCATATATTACGATTATTTCAAAAAAGGCGAAACCTCGCCGCTTGACATGAGCACGCTGATAAATTTCATCGCAGATGATATTGCAGAAGACGAAGCTTTTTCGGCTTATTTTGACGAAGAAATCACCAAAAACATTGATAAGATGAAAAAATTTGCAGACAGGCAGACACTGCTGAAATCCATGTCAATTGCCGATTTGGCGGAGTTTTTCGAAATGTCTTCAGATGATGTGAAACAGCTGCTTTTGTTTTATTACATAAAAAACGGTGGCATGGACACAGGCACGCTGACACTTCCTGCTTTTGCGGATTTTATCGTGAATGAAATCGCAGCCGATTCTGCTTATGCCTCTCTTGTTGATGCGGATGCGCTTTCGCAGATTCAAATGCTTTCAACTTTCACGGATGTCTCCAAAATAACGACCCCGTGCGGCTATAAGGATGCCGCCGCCCTTTTTGGAATAGAAGAAGAGTCGGCAAGAATGCTTTATATATATCATTATTTGATATCGGAAAATGATGAACCCGAAGCGATGACTTTACCCGAACTTACAGAATTTATTCAAAATGACATTTTGACGGACCCGATGGTTTTGACCCATATTGATGACAGCACAAAGGCAAAGCTTGAACAGCTTATGACTTTTACGGATGTTTCCGTTATCACAAAACAGATGACGCCTGCCGAAATTGCGGCACTTCTTAATATGGATGAGACCATGGCAGACAATATCTGCAAACTGTTTTTCATGATGAATCCGGGAAGAGATACAATCTCGATTATGGAATTTGCAGACTTTGTTGTCGATGTTGTTGCAAAGGATGAAACCTATGCGGCAATGTTTGATAAAGAAACGCTTGAAGACTTGAAAAAAGCACAGCAGGCTATGCATGCAGCTGCAGGAGGCGTGAAATTTACATATTCTGAAATGGCAGAATTTTTTGAAATTGATGAAAATCAGGCAAAAATGATTTTTACATATATTCAGTCAAAAGATGAGGCGGAAAACAGTAAAATGACGCCTCAGACGGTTGTGAATTTTATTTTGGAAAACAAAGATCTGTTTGGAGAAATGTTAGGGGAAGATGAAGCCTCAAATCTTGCTTTGCTGAAAAATATCATTGACGGCTCTGTTTCGGGCATAGAGTACACACAAGAAGAACTTGCGGCACTCTTGGGGATGAACGCTGAGCAGGCTTATCAGATTTATCTGCTTTATATTTCAAGGCACGGCGACACGGGCAGCTGGAACATGAGTGCCAAACAATTTGTTGATTTCATAATTTCGGATGTGATTTCTTCGAATGAATTTGCGGGCAGTTTTTCAGATTCCGATGCACAAAGCCTGAAGATGGCAAAACAAGTGATTGATGCCGTTGTTTCACAAAAAAAATATACGGCAGCCGAGGCGGCGGAAATATTTGGCAGAATTTCCGAGGATTTGAATAAAAACACAATCGTCTTGCTGTACCTTTATTATGCGGGATTGCACGAAAGCGATGCCGCATGGAAGATGTCGATAGACCAGATGTTTAATTTTATTTCAAATGATATGCTGAATGACCCGCTCTTTGAAAAGTTTATTGACAAGGAAATGCGGGTACAGATTGCGGATGCCAAAGAGGTTTTGGATAAGGGCATAAAGCAGCTTGTAGGCGGCAATTATTCATTGCTTGTTCTTACAACGACACTGCCTGAAGAGTCGGAAGAAACCACGAAGTTTATCGAGGAGCTTAACGAAAGTTTGAAAGAACTTACGGTCGGAAATTATTATCTGGTGGGCAGCAGCGCAATGGTTTATGAGATGGAAAATACCTTCGATAAGGAGCTTTTGCTTATTACACTGCTTACGGCAATCTCAATCTTCATTGTTGTTGCAATAACCTTCAGGTCGCTTGCCGTTCCGCTTATCCTTGTGCTTATTGTGCAGTGCGGCGTTTTCATTACATCATCAGTCATCGGACTTCAGGGAAATTCAATCTATTATCTTGCACTTTTGATAGTGGAATGTATTTTGATGGGCGCAACGATAGACTACGGAATTTTGTTCACAAACTACTACCGTGAAATGCGGCAGACAATGGAAATCAAAGAAGCACTTATTGCGGCGTACAAGGGAAGCATTCACACGATACTGACATCGGGTTCGATTATGGTTTTTGTTACGGCAATCATAGGGCCTTTCTACGGAAATGCGACCGTGGAGCAGATTATAAGCACGCTGTCAATCGGGTGCCTGTCGGCAATAGTATTGATTTTGTTCCTTTTGCCTGGAATATTGGTGATGTGTGACAGATGGGTTCTGCCGCACAGGGGGCAAAAAAACAAGAAAAAAACATAAAAATAACAGCCCGGGCAACCTTGATTAACACCGGGCAACATGGTATAGTAAAGCCGATTTAAAGTTCTTTGGGACTGACGGATAAGTGGAGCACCACATGAACCAGAGAACAAGAAAGCCGACCGTCTGGGCATACTTATCCAAGCGTGATAAGTATGCCCTTTTTAGCGATGAAAGTCTTGGCAGGCAGCGGGCAATCAGTTTTCTGAAGGAAGAAAACAAGAAAAGGAAATATTTGATAAAGGAGCCGCAATATGAAAAAAATCGGAATCATCATGGGAAGCAACAGCGATTTCTCGGTTGTTGAAAAAGCAATAAAAACATTGGAAGAATTCAAGGTACCGTACGAGGTTCACATCTTTTCGGCACACCGCACTCCCGAACATGCAAAAGAATTCAGCATAAAAGCAAGAGAAAACGGATTCGGAGCGATTATTGCGGCGGCAGGAATGGCAGCGCATCTTGCGGGTGCCATTGCTGCAAATACAACGATTCCCGTGATAGGAATACCTATTAAGTCGGGATCACTTGGCGGAATGGACGCACTTCTTTCGACAGTTCAGATGCCTCCCGGAATTCCTGTGGCGACTGTAGGAATCGATGCCGCAAAGAATGCCGCACTGCTGGCAATAGAAATATTAAGTGTGTCGGATGATGTTCTGGCAGAAAAGCTGAAGGCAAAAAGAGCATCGGAGGCAAAAGGCGTTCTTGAAAAAAATTCGGACATAGAAAAGCAATACGGCTTAATCTAAAGTGCAGCTGAAATTTTATTGTGCTTAAAGAGAGCAAAAAGAGTGCATAAACTTTCAAATGGAGGAAAGAAAATTGGAAAAGAAAAACCAGATTTACGAAGGCAAGGCAAAAAAAGTATTTGAAACGGAAAATCCCGAGTTTGTTATCGTATCCTATAAAGACGACGCAACGGCATTCAACGGCTTGAAAAAAGGAACGATTGCGGGAAAAGGTGCGATAAACAACAAAATGACAAATCATCTGTGCAAACTTCTTGAAAGCAAGGGAATTCCCACGCATTATGTTGAGGAATTAAATGACACCGACACTGTTGTAAGAAAGGTTTCGATTGTTCCGCTTGAGGTTATTATCAGAAATATTTCGGCAGGCTCTTTTGCAAAAAACTACGGCGTGGAAGAAGGCATTGTTTTCAAAGAGCCGACAATAGAATTTTCATACAAAAACGATGAGCTGGGAGATCCGCTCATAAATTCATATCAGGCAATCGCACTGAATCTTGCGACGAGGGAAGAAATCGAAGAAATCAAAAAAATGGCATTTAAGATCAACGAAATTCTTAAAGAATATTTCCTTTCGATTAATG
>CAVHKC010000094.1:0-5675 GCA_963636455.1 Ruthenibacterium lactatiformans | reverse complement strand
TATCACAGCCGAGCAGTCAAACGACGGCGAGGATATTTTGATAAAGAAAAAGGATACGGTACAAAATAACAACGAAGATTTGCAGGCGGCGGGGACAGAAAGTGGAGAATAACAAAGAAAAATCAATAATAGAAGCAATTCTTTTTTCAATCGGAGATGCGGTTGATATCGCAAAACTTGCGGAAGTTCTTGAGTGCAGCATTGAACATGTTAAAGAAATTGCAAAAGATTTGGAAAGCGATTACGAATCAAACGAAAGAGGGCTTAAACTTGTCGAAATAGACGGCGCATATCAGCTCTGCACAAAAAGCGAGCTTTACCCCTACCTCATCAAAATCGTGAAAATCCCCAAGGATTACAAATTGACGGATGTACAGCTTGAAACGCTTTCAATCATTGCATATAAGCAGCCTGTCACGAAAATCGAGATCGAAAAAATCAGAGGAGTTGCAAGCGACCATGCGGTAAACAGGCTTGTGGATGTGGGCCTGGTTGAAGAAAAGGGCAGGCTTGCAACACCTGGGCGTCCGCTTGTTTTCGGAACGACAGAAGAATTTTTGAGGCGATTCGGACTGAAAAATAAGGAAGATCTACCCGACATCAACACGGACAAAGTCGAGGAAATGCGGCTTGAGGCTGAAGAAGAAATCGGCTATATAGATGAAAAGAAAGAGGAAGAGGCTGTTATAAAGCCAAATGAAGATGAGTAAACATGTGGTTGTGATAGGCGCAGGCCCTGCAGGGATGATGGCTGCCTTGAAAGCGTCCGAACAAGGTGCTGCGGTCACGCTTGTCGAAAAGAACGAGAAGCTTGGGAAAAAACTTTATATAACAGGAAAAGGCAGATGCAATCTGACAAATGCATGCGATGCAAAAGAGTTTTTGAACAATGTGACATCAAACAGCAAGTTTCTTTTCAGTACAGCAAATTCATTTACGAGCCTTGATACCTGTCAGTTTTTTGAAGGCTTGGGACTTAAGCTAAAGGAAGAACGGGGAAGAAGAGTGTTTCCTGCTTCCGATAAAAGCTCAGATGTGATAAAGGCACTCAAAAGTGCACTTGAAAAAAACAATGTAAAAGTTTTGCTTAATACAAAAGCAAAAGAAATCAAAGGCACGAATGTCATTTGCGACGGCGGAGGGATAATCAAAGCCGATGCCGTGGTGATTGCAACTGGCGGGCTTTCGTATCCTTCGACAGGTTCTACGGGAGACGGATATAAATTCGCAGAAAGCTTAGGACATGAAATTTCAAAACCTGTTCCTGCGCTCGTGCCGCTTGTGGTTATGCAAAAAAATGTGAAGGAGCTTGAAGGACTTTCGCTTCGGAATGTGAAGATTTATCTTGCAAAAGAAGCAGATGCAAAACCGATTTACGAAGGCTTCGGAGAAATGCTTTTTACGGACAAGTCAGTCACAGGACCGCTTATTTTATCGGCAACGGGAAAGGCGGGAAGGCAGATTTTTGATGCACCTTCGGGAACATATAAGATATATATCAATCTGAAGCCTGCACTTGATAAAGAACAGCTAGACTTGCGAATTTTAAGGGATTTTGAAGAAGCAAAAAACAAGGAATTCAAAAACAGCCTGTCGCACCTTTTGCCGGCAAAGATAATACCGGAAGTGGTAAGGCGCACAAACATCAGCCCATTCAAGAAAGTAAACGAGGTTACAAAAGCCGAAAGAGCAAGGCTTGCAGAAACGATAACACGGCTGGAATTTGATATTGAAGGAATGGAAGGCTTTGCAGCGGCAGTTATAACAAAAGGCGGAGTTAACGTGAAAAAAGTAGACCCCAAAACAATGGAGTCAAAGCTTTCCAAGAATATATATTTTGCCGGGGAAGTGCTTGATGTGGATGCATATACGGGCGGATACAATCTGCAAATCGCATTTTCCACAGGTGCTGCCGCAGGATTGGCAGCAGGAAAAGAAAGGAAATAAAAATGCAAATAGCAATAGACGGGCCTGCAGGCGCCGGAAAGAGCACGATGGCAAAAGAGCTGGCAAATGCTTTGGGATTTATGTATGTTGACACGGGTGCAATGTACAGAACGGCTGCGCTTTCATGCCTTAAGAACAGCACGGATTTTGAAAATGAAGATGATGTTGTGAAAAATTGCAATAATGCCGATATAAATGTAATATATGAAGACGGCATTCAGAAGATGTTTTTGGACGGCGAAAATGTAAGTGAAAAAATCAGATGCGAAGAAGTGGGAAATGCCGCCTCTTCTGTGGCAAAGTTTTCGGGCGTCAGAAAAAAACTTGTGAAGCTTCAGCAGGAACTTGCCCAAAAATATGATGTGATTATGGACGGAAGAGACATCGGAACAATGGTTCTTCCGAATGCAAATCTCAAAATATATCTGACGGCAAGCGTGGAAAAAAGAGCCGAAAGAAGGTTTGAGGAACTGCTTGAAAAAGGCGTTGACTGTACGCTTGAAGAAATAAAAGAAGATATTGCGGCACGGGATTATGCCGACATGCACAGAAAAGAATCACCACTAAAAAAGGCAGAGGATGCGATTGAGTTAGACACATCGGATATGACAATCGCAGAAGTTTTGGACGCAATAAAAAAACTGTATGAAAGGCTTTGAAAAATGGAAGAAAAAAATGAAATTATTCTTGCCGAAAGTGCCGGTTTTTGTTTCGGTGTGAAAAGAGCCGTAAATATTGTAAAAGATGAAATAAAAAACAACGGCGCAAGCAAAAAAATTTATACCTACGGGCCGATAATTCACAACAAAGATGTCATCGAAGAATTTAAAAGACAAGGCGTTGAAATTATAGAAAAGCCCGAGGATATCGAAAAAATAAAAGGAAGCGTGCTGATCATAAGGGCACACGGTGTTGCGGAGAGCATTTATAAAAAGGCAAAGGAAAATGGCGTGGAAATCGTGGATGCAACATGCCCTTTTGTCGAAAAAATTCACAAATGCGTAAAGCAGGAAAGCGAAAAAGGCAGAACCTGCGTGATAATCGGAGACAAGGAGCACCCTGAAGTTTTAGGGATCAAAGGCTGGGCAGGAAACAATTTCCGTGTGGTTGAAAACGAAAAAGAAGCGAAAGAACTAAATTTTGAACAATCCGAAAAAATATCAATTGTTGTTCAGACAACATTTGATGTGAATTTATTCAAAGATTTAGTTGAAATTATAAGGAAAAAAGGTTATGATACTAACATTATAAATACGATTTGCAATGCGACCGAAAACAGGCAAAAGGAAGCGGCTTCGATATCCGAATCTGCAGAGATAATGCTTGTTGTAGGCGATAAATCAAGTGCAAATACAAAAAGGCTGTACGAGATTTGCAAATCGGGTTGCAAAGATACTTACTTTATACAGAAACTCGATGATTTAGATTGCATCAATCTTCAAACCGGTATTAGCGTAGGTATTACTGCGGGGGCGTCGACCCCGGACAATATTATTCAGGAGGTTTTTCTTAAATGTCAGAAGAAAAAAGTTTTGACCAATTGATCGACGAATCAATGAAAACAATACACACGGGGGAGATTGTTGAAGGCGCTGTCATCGCTGTTAAGCCTGAAGAAATTGTGCTTAATATCGGCTACAAGTCAGACGGTATAGTATCAAAAGAAGAATATTCAAACGATCCTTCAATAGACCTCACAACGCCAGTTTCCGTCGGAGATGTATTGGAAGTTAAGGTATTAAAGGTAAATGACGGCGACGGACAGGTTCAGCTGTCATACAAGAGAATCGGCGAAGACAAAGCCAACAAGAAAATCGAAGAAGCATTCAACAACGGCGAAGTTTTAACGGTTACTGTTGACAAAGTCACAAACGGCGGACTCATAACACTTTTTGAGGGAAGCAGAATCTTCGTTCCCGCAAGTCTTGTTTCGGCAAACTTCGAAAAAGACTTGAGCAAATATCAGGGACAGGAAATCGAAATTCTCGTAACGGAATTCAACCCCAGAAAGAGAAGGGTTATCGGAAACAGAAAGAAGATCCTTGTTGCTTCGAGAAACGAAAGAGCAAAAGAACTGCTTGAAACACTTCAGCCAAACGATATTGTCGAAGGCGTTGTAAAGTCTGTTACAAGCTTCGGTGCATTCGTTGATTTGGGCGGAGTGGACGGACTGCTTCACATTTCCGAGATGAGCTGGGAAGAGTTGACACACCCAAGTCGATTGTTAAAGTCGGAGATACCGTAAGAGTGTTCATCAAAGACATAAGCGACGGAAAAATCGCACTGAGTGCAAAGTTCCCGGATGAAAATCCTTGGATCCTTGCAAGAGATAAATATGCACCCGGAACAGTTGTTAAGGGCAAAGTCGCAAGAATGGCTGATTTCGGAGCATTCATCGAGCTTGAACCCGGAATAGACGCACTTCTTCATGTTTCGCAGATTTCAAAGAAGCATGTCAAGAAGCCTTCGGATGTTCTCAAAGTAGGACAGGAAATCGATGCCAAGGTTGTTGACTTCAAGGAAGAAGAAAAGAAAATCTCGCTTTCAAGAAGAGACTTTGATGACGATTTGGTTCCTGATGAACTTCCCGAAGAGGAAGCTAAGGAAGAAAGCAATCAGCCCGATGTGGAAACACCGGCTGAAGAGCTTGCGGTTGAACTTGAAGAAAAGGAAAGAGAAACCGAAGCAGCTGCTGAAGAAGCAAAAGAGGCTGAGGAAAAAGCTGATATCGCCGAGAAAGTAATCGACGATGTTCCGGCAGAAGAATAATGAGAGTAATTGCAGGAAAAGCCAGGCGTTTGAATCTTAAGTCAGCGCCTGGCTTAGATACGAGACCGACAACGGATCGGATAAAGGAAACATTATTCAACATTTTAAACCCGTATATTCCGGGATGTTATTTCCTTGATCTGTTCAGCGGAAGCGGAGGCATTGGCATAGAGGCCTTAAGCCGAGGTGCGGAATTTGCGGCATTTGTCGAGAATAATTCCAAAGCGGTAAATTGTATCGAAGAAAATCTCGAACATACAAAATTAAGAGAAACGGCGCTCGTTCTCAAGAAGAATGTTTTGAGCGGAATCAACGAACTTTCGATGAGAAAGTACAAATTCGACATTGTATACATGGATCCGCCTTATGCATCAAAGCTTGAAGAAGAAACTCTGGAAGCGCTTTCAAAATCGCAAATCATCGATAAGGAATCACAGATTATAATTGAAGCAGGTAAAAATAATAAACTTGAATTCATAGATTCTTCGGATTTTGAAATTATTAGAGAGAAAGATTACAAGACAAACAAACACTATTTTCTGAGGCTTAAAGAAAGTAAAAAACTTTGAAAAGGAGCTGTAAGAAAATCCTGCATTGATTGCAAAGATAAAATAAATCCTTAACCAAGGAGAAAACACGAAATGAAAAGGGCAGTTTACCCGGGCACATTCGACCCCGTAACCTACGGGCATTTGGATGTGATTAGGCGTTCGTCGGCAATGTTTGACGAACTGATAGTCGGAATTTTGACTAATGTTGCAAAACAGCCACTCTTTACGGCAGAAGAAAGAGTTTCAATGGTTGAAAATGAGATTAAAGATCTGCCGAATGTCAGGATATTGACTTTTGAAGGTCTTCAGGTAGACTTTGCAAGGAAAAACAATGCAGGCATAATTGTGCGCGGGCTGCGTGCCGTGACGGATTTCGAGTATGAACTGCAGATGTCGCAGACAAACCGT
>CAVHKC010000093.1:0-5685 GCA_963636455.1 Ruthenibacterium lactatiformans | reverse complement strand
GTTCGACGGCGGCAGGTCCTGCCTTTGAAGGCGCAAAAATAGAATGCGGAATGCGTGGCCGTGAAGGTGCGATAGAGCATGTGAAATTGAACGAGAAAGGCGAGATTGTCTGCAAAGTCATAGGCGATAAAGAAGCCGAGGGAATCTGCGGTTCGGGGCTTTTGGATGCGGCGGCTGTTCTGCTTGAAAAGGGGATTGTTGAAGAAAGCGGCAGGATGGAATGCGAAAAATTTTTCCTGACGGAAAAGGTTTATATTTCACAAAAGGATATCAGAGAGATTCAGCTTGCAAAAAGTGCGATATGTACGGGGATTATGATGCTTGCACAAAAGCTTGGAGTGAAAATTTGCGATATCAAAGAGGTGCTTCTTGCCGGCGCATTCGGAAACTACATGGATCCAGAAAGTGCCTGTAAAATTGGCTTGATTCCAAGCGAATTGCAAAGCAAAATCAAGATGATCGGAAATGCGGCAGGCGAGGGCGCAAAGCTTGCGGTTTTAAGCTATCCGGAATTTCTGCATGCGCAAAAAATCGCAGACAAAGCCGACTTTGTGGAGCTTGCCTCCGAAAAGGATTTTCAGGATATGTTTGTGGATAATCTGGAATTTTAAAGTGAAAATAAGCGGAAATAAGCGGCAGCGGTGCTGTTGTTTATAAAAAACAGTGAGAATCTGATTTGTCCGGCAAAATTAATATAATTTGATTATCGTTAAATTTAAAATTACAGAACATAAGGAGAAGTTATGGAGGTAAAAGAATGTATTGAAACTGCAAAGCAGTTTGGGTTTACGACAGTCGTTGAACTTGATGTGAAAACGCTTGAACCTTTGCAGGATGTGCGCGATATGTGTGCCGTAAATACCTGCGGGATGTATAGCGTAAACTGGTCGTGCCCGCCCAATTGCGGGACAGTTGCAGAATGCGCCGAAAAGATGAAAAAGTATTCCAAGGGCGTTCTTGTGCAGACAGTGGGCGATGTCGAAGATTCGCTTGACTGGGAGGGAATGATGGAAGTTAAGGCTTCGCATAACAAGGCCTTCCTTGCTTTCTTTGATGAACTTTTGAAAACAAAAGACGATTTTTTGGCATTGGCAGACGGTCCCTGCGTCAGGTGTGCAAAATGCACCTGCCCCGATGATCCCTGCCGCTTCCCCGAAAAAAGTTTTTCTTCAATGGAAGCTTTCGGCTTATATGTTTCGGGAGTATGCAAAAATAATGGGGTTGCCTATAACTACGGCGAAGGAAAAATGTGCTACACGGGGTGCGTGCTGTTCAATTAGCAATGTGCAATTGGCAATTAGCAATTAGCAATTTGCAATTTCTTGAAAATTCCTCTTTACACCGGAAGATAAAAATAGTATCATCACGGTGTCGGAGGAATTTCTTTTCGTCCGAAAGTTTTCTAAAAAAAGCGTTTCACGCAAAATTTTCAGACAGTTTGCACTTAGTAACTTTAAAATCAAGGATTGGCAATATGGACATTCTGCTCGATTTTTCTTTCCTTATTCTTCTTTTTATCTCGTCTGTTTCAGACATTTTATATCGAAGGATACCAAATCAAATCATAATAACGGGAATAGCGCTGTGGCTTTTCGCAAGCCTTGCAGGCTTGCTTTTGCATGAAAGCCCGATGAAGAGCCTTGAAAACCTTGCCAGCGCATGCATGGTTTCGGCTCCTGTTTTTCTTGTTTCGTTTTTATATAAGAAATTTTCGGGGAAGAAGGCATTCGGAGGCGGGGATATCAAGCTGCTTTTTATGACAGGGCTGATTTTTTTGCCGGCACAGGCACCTGCTTTGCTGGCAGCAAGCCTTTTGACAGCGGCACTGTATGCGGCGGCTGTGAACATAAGATTGTTTTTTCATAATGCAAAATCAGAAGCAGAATCAGTTCCTTTTGCGATTCAAAGAAAGTGCTTAATAAAAGCAAGGTGCAGGGCAGTTCCTTTTGCGCCCTCTGTGTTTGCGGCAGCTGTTTTCGTAAAATGCTGCGGCATTATATAATGCAAAACACCGTGGGAATTACAATCCTTTATTTCAAAGCATTGCGGCAAATCAAAATTTTGTTTGAAATTGGTTATGAGGTAAACCCATGTAAGAAAAAATTATGATGAAAATTTAAGGCTAATAAGACAAATATTTCTTCGCTTTAAACAAGTGATGTTATAGCAGCTGGTGCCGCAAGAAAATACAACAAAACATGCGAAAAATCAACAATTAAAAAAACAGGAGGGAAACAATGATTATAACATTTCGTGTCGAGGACAGAGCCGCAAGGCTGTTCAAGTTGTATGCAAAGGAAAATAATACATCTGTGTCCGAACTTCTAAGAAGCAAGCTCGCAGAATGTATTGAAAAAGATTATAAAAAACCAGAAGAAGAACGAAAGGAGGCAGAAGAAAAGAAAACAGCAATATAATTTTTAAACTTTAAATGCAAAAAAGAGGCGGCAAAACCGTCTCTTACGGGAAATGCCGCATGCAGATAAATTACCGTGCGGTTTTTCCATTTCATCGTTTTTTCAGAAATATGAACTTGACTAATTTTGCCTGTCGCATATAATGTTTTAGTCGGGATTGCAGCATATGGGTGACACCGTATAGTGATAAAGAAAAATTAATCTTATCTGAGCATTTGTCATTATATGGTGTTACCCATATATAACCGACAGAATAACAAAAAACATATATGCACTTAAACCCCGAGCATGAAAAATGCAAAAGGGTATTTAGTATGCATAAATTACAAACGGAGGAAACCAAGAATGGTATTTGAAGCTATTGCAGAACTTATTGCAGAAAGAAACGATTGTGACGTATCGGAAATCAAGCCCGAAACAAAGTTTGCGGATTTGGGAATCGATTCGCTTGACACGGTTGAAATGCTTATGAATCTTGAAGACAAGATCGGCGTTGAAGTAGAGCTTACCGAAAAAGTAGAAACAGTAGGTGAACTTGCAGACTTCATCAAGAATGCAACAGGTATGGAATAATGATTAAATCTGAAATTTGCGAAATGCTCGGAATAAAATATCCGATTTTTCAGGGCGGTATGGCATGGATTGCCGATGGAAAGCTTGCAGCTTCTGTTTCAAACGGAGGCGGCTTAGGCATAATTGCGGCAGGAAACGCTCCGGCAGATTATGTTTCCGAGCAGATTGAGATTGCAAGAAAGCTCACAGACAAGCCGATTGGGCTCAATATAATGCTCATGAGCCCGTTTGCAGATGAGGTTGCCGAAGCAGCAGCCAAGGCACAGGTTGAAGTCATAACGACAGGTGCGGGAAACCCCACAAAATACATGGATAAATGGCTTGCCGCAAAAACAAAGGTCATACCCGTGGTTGCATCGGTTGCAATGGCGAAGCTTATGCAGAAGGTCGGTGCATCGGCTGTGATTGCAGAAGGCGGAGAAAGCGGCGGCCATGTCGGTGAACTCACCACAATGGTTCTTGTGCCTCAGGTTGTTGATGCAGTTGATCTTCCCGTTGTTGCTGCAGGCGGCATTGCAGACGGCAGAGGAATGGCGGCGGCTTTTATGCTCGGTGCGTGTGCGGTTCAGATTGGAACCAGATTTTTGAGCGCAGAAGAGTGCAGCATTCATCCCGTTTATAAAGATAAAATCATCAAGGCGACGGATCTTTGCACGATGGTAACGGGCAAAAAGTTGGGCCATCCCGTAAGAAGCTTAAGAACGGAATTTTCAAGAAATTACGCAAAAGCAGAATATACGGACATTCCCGACGAAGATCTTGAAAAAATGGGCAACGGTGCATTAAGACTTGCCGTTTTGGAAGGCGACCTCAAAAAAGGATGTTTCCTTGCGGGTCAGTCGGCAGGCATGGTCAATAAAGTACAGCCTGCTGCCGAAATAATAAAAGAAATAACCGAAGAAGCCGAACTTGTTTTGAAGGGAGCGGCAAAATGTGTAAAATAGCAATGCTGTTTCCCGGACAGGGAGCGCAGTACAGCGGAATGGGAGCCGATGTTTATCGGCTTTCAAGTGCCGCAAAAAAAGTTTTTGACACTGTGGATTCCGTTCGCGAAGGCACTTCAAAGCAGTGCTTCGAAGGAAGCGAAGAAGAGCTCAAGGAAACAAAGAACACTCAGCCATGCATGTTTGCATGCGAGCTTGCAATTGCAGAGGCACTCAAAGAAAAAGGAATCAAAGCCTATATGACGGCAGGTTTTTCTTTGGGCGAAATTTCCGCACTTTCATATTCGGGTGCGGCTGATCTTGAAACAGGTGCAAAGCTTGTTTCGCTGAGGGGGCGGCTCATGCAGGAATGCGCCGAAAAATCATCTGCCTCAATGGCGGCTGTTTTGAAGCTTGAAAATGAACAGGTTGAAAAATTGTGCGCTTCGTTCAAAGAAGTTTATCCCGTAAACTACAACTGCCCGGGGCAGGTAAGCGTTGCGGGTGCTACATCAGAAATGGAAGCCTTCAGGGACGCCGTAAAAGAAGCGGGCGGAAGAGCAATTCCGCTTAAAGTGGGCGGAGGTTTTCATTCGCCTTTCATGAAAGAAGCTTCCGAAGAATTCAAAAAAGAACTTTTGCAAATCAAGATGAACGAAAGAAGCATTCCACTTTTTTCAAACATGACGGCAAAGGAATATACAGATGATTATGCAGAACTTCTTTCGGGTCAGATATGCTCGCCAGTGCGTTTTGAAGATATGATAAAAAATATGGTATCGGAAGGTGCAGATGTCTTTGTTGAGGCTGGCCCCGGGAAAGTCCTTTGCGGACTTATCAAAAAAATCGATCCGCAAATAAAAACTTATGCATGCGGCACGGCAGAAGAAATTGAGCTTTTGGTTAAGGAGATTGGCTGATGTTAAAAGATAAAACGGTTCTTGTTACAGGCGGTTCGAGAGGAATTGGCGCAGCATGTGCAGAAGCTTTTGCTGAAGAAGGCGCAAATGTTGCGATTATTTATTCGGGAAATGCCAAGCGTGCAGAAGATGTTGCAAAGGAATGTGCCGAAAAGTACAACGTAAAGGCACTTTCGTACAAATGCAATGTGGCTGATTTTGCCGAAGTTAAAAATGTCGTAAATGACATAAAAAAGGATTTCGGCACTGTGGATGTTCTTATAAATAACGCGGGAATCAACAAAGACGGACTTCTTCCTATGATGAAGGAAGAAGATTTTGACGATGTAATCGCCGTAAATCTTAAAGGCACATTCAATATGATAAGGCACCTTGCGGGCGTTTTCATTAGAAACAAGGGCGGAAGCATAATAAACATAAGCTCTGTTGCAGGTCTTACGGGAAATGCGGGCCAAGCCAATTATTCGGCTTCAAAGGCAGGAATTGTGGGACTTACAAAATCTGTTGCAAGGGAATTTGCAAAAAAAGGAATCACATGCAATGCCATTGCGCCCGGATTCATCAAAACGGATATGACAGAAGCATTTGAAGACAAAAAAGAAATGATAGAATCGATTGTTCCGTTAGGCCACATGGGAGAATGCCAAGATATCGCAAGGACGGCGGTCTTTTTGGCAAAGTCGCCTTATATTACGGGTGAAGTAATAAGAGTCGACGGCGGCGTTGCAATGTAAGGATTATTCTTATTTTAAGAGGAAGCAGATATGGATGAAGCAAATATAAGAAAATATGCCACGCTTATGAAAGAGCTTGAGCTTACGGGACTTGAAATATCGCAAAACGGAGAAACGG
>CAVHKC010000092.1:0-5694 GCA_963636455.1 Ruthenibacterium lactatiformans | reverse complement strand
ATACATCACCATGCTGTGAATCAAATATATGCCGAAGCTTACAGATGCCATTATGGCTATAACATTTCTTGCTCTTCCTTTGAACAATTTTTCCCAATGAATGTTTTTTACAAGCACAAAAACAGCAAGCGCTGCCATAACAGAATAAAAAAAGTTATTGCCTTTTATTTCGGTAAATGTTTTGCCGATTTTATAAGTTTCAACATAAGTATAAACATATCTGAATATTGTGCATGCAAGTCCAAGAGCATAAATAATCAGCCTGTATGCGAATTTTATCTGTGTTGTCGATGCAAGATATCCGAGAATCGGAAAAATTATAAAGCCTGCAATTCCTGGAATCACGATATTTATATTAAGTCCTGTCCAATAATTGATTGCGGGAACGCATGATACAAATATAAAATTCATTACCAGCACATACCACAGAACTTTCCTGTTTTTAACAAGCATTGAATAAATAGGCATGGCAAGATACAAGCCGAACAGGCATGGGAAAAACCAATAACGATTTTCGATTTTGTTGTCTAAAAAAAGATTTATGATATATATGGGGTCATGTGATTCCAAAGTCATCTGACCCGCAGACACCTTCCAAACAAGGACGAAAATGCTCCAAAAAAGCCATGGAATAACAGTTCTTATGAAACGCTTTTTGAAAAATTCTCCTGTCGAATATTTTTCTCTGTAATTTAGAAGCGTTGCTCCGGACAGCATAAAAAAAGCGGGAACAGCCCAGTAGAAAAAACATTCCGCACCCAATGCGGCTTTCCACGACAATGTATCTTTGAATGTCCATACAGTATTGTTGTGGTGCAATGTGATAACCGCAAGGCATGCCAAAATATTCAGAATGTCGTAATACAAAACCTTGTGCGGTTTTTGATCAGTATTTTGATATTTTTGCTTTTCCTGCATTTGATTTCCTTTTTATGCTTTGCTCTGATTTTCGTGCAGCGAATACTTTTTCGTATTGGAAAAATTTTCTATTTACGCATACATAACAGTTTCGAAACAGAATTTTTTGTTTTAATAACAAAACTGCCGGCATTGTAAGCCGGCAGTCAATTGCTTTTTTTATTATATCAGCTTCTTCTTTTGTGCCTTGGCTTCTTCTCTCATTTTGTCGTTGAGAGCTGCCCTTTCGCGGATATATTCCTGGTCTTCTTCCCAAAGCTTTGCCGACTTTTCTGCCCATGCATTTGCATAAGGCGTTACCTTGTCGCAAAGAGTGTCAACATCTTCGGGCGATGCAAGGTCTGTCGAATGAGCATTGCTTTCGTGAACCATTGACCTTAAATACTCAGGATTTTCAAGCATCGGGCAAGGCCTTAACTGATTTTCGTTGAACGGCTGATGTGCTCTGTATGCTTGAAACAAAGGCTTTTGGAATGCATCAAGCAGCCTGTCTGTTCTGATATTGCTGTCTGCATAATGAACAAACGCACAAGGTTCAATATCGCCTGCCGCATTGATGTGGAAATAGATCTTTCCTCCGGCAACGCAGCCGTTAACAAACTGTCCGTCATTTTGGAAGTCGATTGCAAATACCGGCTTTCCGCCTTCGAGATCACGGATTTCACGGATTCTCTTCTTCATATATGCTCTTTGCTCAGGAGTTACAAGAAGTCCTACATCTGCATCGTTTCCGATGGGCATATAGTGGAAGTACCAAATGAAGATACATCCTTTTTCGATAAGCATATCAAGGAACTCGTCGCTTGTTACAACATCATAGTTCTTGCTTGTGTAGCAAATCGAGCATGCAAACGGAATTCCGTGTGCCTTGAGAAGATCCATTGCCTTGATGACTTTCTCGTAATGGCCCTCGCCTCTTCTGCCGTCATTTGCTTCCTCGAAGCCTTCAACAGAAATTGAAACCATAAGGTTTCCGAGTCTTACAACATCCTGACAGAACTGTTCGTCTATCAATGTCGCATTTGTGAAAATATTAAATGCATCATCATAATGCTTCTCGCAAAGCTTGATAATGTCGGCTTTTCTGATTAACGGCTCACCGCCTGTGAACATTACAGCATGCATGCCGAATTCTTTGCCCTGTGTGATTACGTCATCAAGTTCATCATATGTAAGGCTTAAAGCATTGCCATATTCTGCAGCCCAGCAGCCCTTGCAGTGCATGTTGCAAGCTGTAGTCGGGTCGATCAAAACAACCCACGGGATATTGCAGTCGTACTTTGCAGACATTTCCTTGGTGGTCTGATAGCCTCTGAACCCGCTTTCGTAAAAAGCATTAAGGATATAGGTCTTCAAAATATTCGGATGAACATTCTTAATAAGATTTAATGTAAACTGATGATACTTTGCTTCGGGATTATAGATAATATCCTTAAGCGCAGCATATGTGGTCGGCTTCCACGAATCGCCCTGGATTTTATAAACAAAATCCAACAGATCCTGTGCGAATTCGATTCCTCCCTCTTTTACAGCCTTGTCAATAAGGCCGTCCAACACTTTCTTGAACGCAGCTCTTTCCATTTTGTGAGTAAGCTTGCTCTGCATATGTGTGCACTCCCTTCACTTCAGAATTTTATTTTTATGGTGGGTTTTAAGCCTATCTCAACGCTCAAGTCGTATTATAAACATAACATTTTAAAAAAGTCCACCTATTTTTTTCGTTTTTGTACTTTTTCATGTTCATTATGCTAATATATTTTCTGCAGGCCGCCTGATGTCCGAAGGCAGACGGTTTTGCCTTTAATTATGAAAGGAAGATTTTTATGAAATATTACTTGGGAACCGATATCGGCGGAACAAATGTAAAAGCCGCCTTAATAAATGAAAAAAACGATATTCTTTTTTTCAAAAGCACCCCAATAAAAAGGTCCCCGGCTTCGGATTCTTTAGGCATTCCCGCTTCAAAAGAAGATATCTGTGCGGCGGCAGTTTCGCTTATTTCGGACATGTTCTTAAGCCTCGGCATAAGCTCAAATGAGATTTCTTCGGCAGGCATCGGCATTTGCGGCATTATCGAAGGAATCAAAGGCCCTGTTTTATATACACCGAATGCAGGGCTTTCAGGCTGCGATTTTATAAATGAAATCTTTACTCATTTGAACGGCTGCGGGAATCCCATTTCGCAAGATATTTTTTATATGACAAACGATGCCGACTGTGCGGGGCTTGCAGAAGCTGTTTTGGGAGCCGGAAAAGACTTTGAAAATATTTTCCTTATGACACTCGGAACAGGAGTCGGCGGAAGCCTTATCTGCGGCAAAGAACCCGTATCTTTCGGCAAATACGGCGGAGAATTCGGCCATTTTCATTTTTCAGGCGACGGTCCTTTGTGTTCTTGCGGGATAAAAGGCTGCTTTGAACAATATGCAAATGCGGCAGGTTTCAAAAGATTAGGATTTGAAAAATACACAGATGCGCTTGCAGAAGGGCTTGCAGGCTTTGTAAATATGTTCCGACCCGATTTGATTGTTCTTGCAGGCGGCGTCACAAACGAAGGCGAAAAGCTTTTTGATGCGCTCAACAAAAAGCTTGCTCTTCTTGTTTATGCTAAAGAATATATAAATGCTCCGAAAATTGTCTGCGCTAAGACCAGCGAAAAAGCCGGTGCCTTGGGTGCTGCCCTCTTCGGGCGTATATCGGAAGAAAAGCTCTAAGCTTTCTTGTACATAAAAAATACACACATATACTTATAATATTGTATGTGAAATCGGATGAAGCACTTCTTTCAATCCGAAATCAAATATTTGCCGGCAGATGCGTCCGATAAGATGCAGACATAAAAAGAAGCATTGCAAGCGGTGTCATCTGTATAAGGCAGACAAATACACATGCAGAAAGGAAAATTCAAATGAAAAATTCAAAGAAAATATTGGCAATTGCGCTTGGAGCAGCCGCTGTACTCTCACTTGCGGCATGCTCATCGTCAAATTCCAAAACGACCGAGGCTTCGACCACCGAATCAGCAAAAGCCGCAGCGACAACCGCCACAGAAAGCATTGCAAACCCCTGGGTTGATGTTGACGATCTTGCGGCGGCAAAAGAAAAGGCAGGCTTTGAAATGTCTGTTCCCGATGAAATAACAGGATATATTCTTTCAGAATACAGAGTTATGACAGAAGGCGACAAAATCATCGAAGTAATCTACACCGAAAACAATTCCGACAAAGAAATCCGCATCAGAAAAGGTGTCGGAGCAGACGACATAAGCGGTGATTGGAACTCTTATACCGAAAAATATACAGGCAGTTTAGACGGCCTTTCATATTCGGCAAGCGGCAATGCAAAAGACAGCTACAATCTTGCAACTTGGGCACCCGATGACAAATATACATTCTCGATAAGCTCAGACAACGCTCTTACACAAGCCGAGCTTGAAAATATAATCAGTCAGGTCAACTAAAACTTTCTTCGGTCTGCTCTGTTTGACTTGCTTTGGTTATTCATTCTTTCCCTGTGAGTATTTCGTCCGCCGCTTCTTGCTTCGGAACTTCTCGGTACCGCCTTTCCTTGGTACTTTCCGTTCTTTCCGGCATTTTGCGGCGGATTTCCTCTTCTTGCGGCATCACGTGCCCTGGCACGTTCATAGCTTTGGTTCCTTTTTGCAAGTGCTTCTCTTCTTGCGTAAGCCTCACGGCGTTTTTTATTTTCACTATGCTTTTTGAAAATCACAAATGCCGCAATCAAAATCACGACTATGATGATTATGACAATGAGCGTTCCTGTCTTATTTTTATTTGACGCAGGTTTATCCTCACCTGCAGCCTGTGTCACGTTTTCGCTTGCTTCATCACTTGCCTTTGCATAAACAAGAGTTCCGCATTTCGTGCATGTTCCCTGCTCCACGCCGGTTTTATCTGCCACTGCTGTCCACTGCGAAACCTCGTGTCCGAGCGGTGTGTAGTTTGTTTTGTATGAATATTCGCCGCAGGTTTTGCACTTCATCGTTGTATATCCGTATTCGGTGCATGTGCTTGCCGTCACCGTGCCCTCATATTCGGGTGAAGAGCAATAATGAGGCAGCAAATCGGTCAAATAATCAAAGACCTCATCCCTTTCAAAATCTGTGTCGTTGCCGTCCATATCAAATGTCCAGTTCATTATTTCTCCGGCAACCGGCTCGCAGTATGCTCTTCTGTCTTCATTATCTTCGAAAAAAGTTATCTTTCCCGAAACTTTATTGTTTGTGACATATCCTTTATATCCTTCATCTTGGGGATACAAAACATACATTCCGATAAGGCCTCCGTCATGAACATAGCCGTGGTCGGAATCATAGCCTTGTATCTTCACATCATTTTTATCAAGATCGATATATCCCGATGCATAAGCTCCGCCCATAAACTGTTCGTCTTTGTTTTCGGCATCCTTGTCGATGCATATAAGCGTCATATCAGAAGACGAATTTTTTATGCTTCCGTTTCCGAAGCCTGCCATTCCGCCGACGCCGAAGCTTTTTCCGGAAGTCGAAAGCTTGATTTCTCCTTCAACCTTGCACCCGTCTATGTCGGAATTTTCCATAAATCCCGTAAATCCTCCGGCAAATGCGACCTTGTCCGTGTCAATATTCACCTTAAGCCCAAGGATTTTAAGATTTTTTACTGTCGCATTTTCAAGGATTCCGAAAAATCCCGCAAAATATGTATCATACGAAATCAGATTTCCGTCATAAGTTTTTCTTGTCTGCGAAGAAGTCTGGTTTATCGTTGCGTTCAAGAC
>CAVHKC010000091.1:2248-5719 GCA_963636455.1 Ruthenibacterium lactatiformans | reverse complement strand
AATGTGATGTATGCGACAGATGCATATTACAAGCCCGAAAAATTAGGAAAGAAAATTGTAATCGTAGGCGGAGGCCTTGTTGGCTGCGAAGTCGGAGCACATCTTGCAAACACCGGACATGAAGTTGAAATCGTTGAAATGGGCGATGTGCTTGCACCAGAAGACAATCCGTTCCACCATTGCGGAATGATGGCATATTGGGCAGACCGTCCGATACACGGAACAACGGGAACAAAGGTGACGAAGATTACAAAAGACGGCGTTTTCGGCGAAGACAAAAACGGCAATGAAGTTTTCTTCGAGGCAGACACTGTTCTTTATTGTGTCGGCATGAAGGCGGATGCAAGCGTCACGGAAGAAATGCAAAAATATTGCTATGACGTGGTTGCAATCGGTGACTGCTTCAAGAGCGGCAGAATCGTGGATGCCGTTGAAATGGGATATCATTCGGCAGTCGACCTTGCATAAATTTATTTAAGGAAGCGTTGATTAGATCAGTATTTCTTTGGGAAATTGTATGAAGAAATCCCTTATAAATATGAGTTTTGCCTGACTGTAAGAAAAAACAACAAAGGCTGAACCAAGGATTTTTCTTGTAAACGGAAAAATTTACGCAATTGTAAGAAAAAAAGAAAAAATGGGTGACACCAAATTGTGGAAATGAATTTTTAAGCATTTTGTGTCACTCATAATTAAATATTAAATTCTGTAAATTTGATATGAGGGTGACATTATACCTGAGGCAGAAATTTATCCAACCGGTCGGTCGGATAAAGGGATGCCATACTCAAGCTCTTCATGTCAGTGAGTCCATTTGGAACTGACTCAAAATTTTATCAACCACAAACGGAATCACGGGGTTTGTGTTGCACTTTTCCCAGACAAGACAAGTGTAATAGGTATCTTCTATATCAAGAATGGGAAGAGTGGTAAAATCCAAATCTCTTCCCTGCAAAGTGCCTTTCGGAAGAATGGAAATTCCTTTGTTTATAGCAATCTGAAAGAAAAGCTCGTCCAGCCCGTTTGCCTGATATATATTGTGATAATCATAATCCAAAAACTTCTGTAAAGGCGCAAATTTCGGTTCGATATTTATGCGCTTGGGTGGAAATACCAAAAGCTCGTTCTTCAAATCATCAAGCCGCACGCTTTCTTTTGCGGCAAGAGGGTGCTTGTTGTTCACCACAACGCAGAAGGAATCTTTGAAAAGATATCTGTACTCGATTTCATTGTCCAATTCATCAATCTGGTAAGAAAAAACAATGCCGATGTCGGCACGTTTGTTTTTCAGCATTGTCAAGATCAAAAGCGGGTCTTCGGAATTGAAGATAAAATTTATCTCGGGGTGATTCTGCCCCATTTCCACGATTGCCGAAAACAATTTTGTTTCAAAGATTGCAGGCAGCACCAAAGTAACTGACCCCGAAACGGAATTTTCGATAATCCGAAGCTGCTGCTTTGTCGTGTGCCAAATTTGAAGAATATATGCACCCTGCTTTTGAAGATAAGCCCCCGAAGGGGTGAGTGAAAGAACATTGTTTTTTCGTTCGAAAAGATGAGTCCCAAGTTCTTCTTCAAGCGAAGAGATGCTTTTGCTTACAGCCGAGTGGCTGACATAAAGCTCGGAAGCCGCTTTTGAAAGATTCAAATATTTTGCTGTTGCCAAAAAATATTCAAGCTGCTCAAATGTCATGATTATATACCTTCTGTCCCAAAACTATGCCCGTATTATATCATGGGCGATACTTTATAGGAACATGCGGTTTAAACGCTCTTTTTAATTTCTGTCGTATCTGAAAGCTTTTTTCTTTGTGATCATACAAGAAAAAACTGCATTGAATTTCAGGAACAGCGATTGCGGTTTATTCAATGTAAAGTTAAATCCTCTTCTTGTATCATGTATACATAAGATATCGCACCGGGGGAATGTAAATGCGAAAGGAGAATTTTTATGGAACAAAGCGAAAAACTCGAATTTCTTATGAAAGAGATTGAAGATTTGAAGCATCAGCTTGCCCGTGAACAGGCAGTTACGGAAATTGCAAACACAATGGCACGCTACAACTATTTTCATTCCGGCGGAAGGCAAAAAGACTGCCTTGATCAGTTTGCAATGAGGACACCGGGCGTTGCAATCGAGATTGCAATGTGGGGGCAGTATCACGGAGCCGAAGGCCTTTATGAAAACTATGTTGAGGGAATCGCCAAGCATGAGCAGTCAATCGGTGCAAGAAAAGGATGGTACTGCGAACATCCTATCTATAATCCGCTGATCGAGGTTGCGGCAGACGGAAAAACCGCCAAGGCGGAGTGGCAGACATTCGGGCCGGAAACCGCAAAAGAACATCCGGAAGATCCCAACTGTCCGTTTGACCCGAACTGGATGTATGGCAAATATCAGGCGGATTTCATTTTGGAAAACGGCCACTGGAGGATTTGGCACCTTCAGATAATGCCAGATATCATGTGCCCGACCTGCAAGCCTTTTACGGAGCAAAGGCCGCATGATGATTTTGTGCCGACCGATATGCCGGGCTTTGCAGACAGAGAAAAATCATTCTGCGAAGAATATGATGTGAACAAGGTTCGCAAGTTTTGGCCGCAGCCGCCCGAGCCTTACAGCACATTTGAAGGTTCGAGAATGCATGCGCTGCACAAGCCGACAGCAGAAGACAAGATAGAATATACATTTGAGCAAAATGATTTTACTTTGGAAGAATATTTTGCATATTTGGAGGAGAAGGATCCCTGGAAGGGTGATAAATAGGCGTATGGTGTAGTTTTCGCGCAGTGAGGATATTCGTTGCAAAATGAAAGGGGACATTAAACGGACGGGTCACTGCCGATATATAAATCGGAGGTTTGGTATGAAAAAATTAAATTACGGAGCAAAAGGCTGGGGAATAGTAATTTTTTGCTTCTTCTTATTTTGGGTAGGTTCGGGATGTCCCGTGACATCTTTGAATATAATCATGGAACAATACAACGCCATGTACGGATGGGACCTTGCGACAATGAACAACTTCGGTACCATGGCAAATATCTTATCTATCGTTGCGGCAGCATTCTTCGGATGGTGGTGCAAGAAAAAAGGACCTAAGACATTGATTCTTGCAGGCTGCATTGTGGGTGCGGTATCCATGTTCATGTGGGGCCGTGTCACATCGCTTACAGGATATGCAATTTGGTATACAATCTGCGTTATCGCTTCAAGCGCATACTGCCAGATCGGCCTTGCGTCTTTGATTGCAAACTGGTTCCCGACAAAGAAAGGCTCGGTTATGGGATTTGTCACAATCGGAGCGTGCATGGTGGGCTTAACATATATGTCAAGCCAGACATTCATGATAGAGCATTTCAGCTTTGCGGCATCATTTGACCTTTATGCTGTTGCTTTCGCAATTCTTGCGATTGTATGTGCGATTTTTGTCAAAAACGATCCCGAAATGTGCGGAGCATATCCGGATAATG
>CAVHKC010000091.1:0-2238 GCA_963636455.1 Ruthenibacterium lactatiformans | reverse complement strand
TGACCGTACTTTGACGAAAGAAAAATTGGAAGCAATGCATGCCGAGGGTATTGAATACCGCAAGACAAGCCCCTGGACCGTTAAAAAGCTTTTAAAGACAAAAGAAACATGGTTTGTGGGAATCGGCGGCGGTGTGCTCGTTATGTTCACAATCGGCATTATGAGCAACTTTATTCCTCTTTGTGCATCGGCAGGCATTTCAACCGAGAAGGCAATCGTCCTTATGGCACTTACTTCACTTCTTGCAATGCCCGCATCTGTTGTCTGGGGAATCATAGACGACAAAATCGGAACAAGAAAAACAACAATCGCAATGTTCATCTACTTTATCATTTCCGTAGGAATTGCGATGATACCGAATGTTGTCACGATGTATATCGCAATCGTGCTTTTCGCAACGGTTATGGGCGGTTCGAACAACCTTGCAATTTCAATGACCGCATCGGTTTGGGGCAGATATGATTTTGATCAGGCATGGACAATTGTCTTTATGCTCAACACAATCGTAAGATCCTTCGGATTCACGCTTGTGGGAAGCCTTGCAGCAATAACAGGAAATTTCAAGATGACATTCATAAGCCTGATTATTTGTTCCGCAATCGGCGCAGTTATGTTCGCATTATGTTCAAAGACACCGCTGGGACGAACAGATTTATATGAGCATTCGCAAGAAAGCACAGATGCAAAAGCGGAGTTGAAAAATGAGCAGTAATCAGCAGTTAAAAACAAATACACCGGGAATACTGGCAACGCTTGCAATGCTGAGCCTTACGCTTATGGGCTTGGGCTCGAATGCGATTACCCCTGCGCTTGCAACGCTTGCGGCGCATTTCCCGGACCATGATGTTTCGTTTATCCAGACAGTGGCAACACTTAGCATGATGGCAGGCTCGCTTTGTGCAGGTGCTGTTATGGGAAAGAAAATCAAGACAAAAACGCTGGCAATTTTGGGAAGTGCCCTCTGCCTTGTTTTCGGAATACTTCCCGTTTTTATCGACAGCTATGTGGTGATTTTGCTTATCCGTCTTGTGTTCGGATTTGCAATGGGACTTATCGCACCCTTGGGAAATGCCTTGATAATGATGAATTTCGAGGGCAACAAAAGGGCGCATCTGATAGGTCTTGGAACATTTGCAATGAACATCGGAGGAATTGCATTCCAGATGCTTGCAGGCGTCCTTGCAGACAAATCCTGGAATCTGGCATTTTTGGGGCATATCTTCTTTGTTGTGGCTTTGGTTATGTCATTCTTCCTGCCTAAGGAGAATTTGAGAAAGCAAAACGGCACAGAAGAAAAGAAACCGAAAGAAAAGCTGAACGCACGCATTGTTATTATGATCGGAATCTTGATGATGGTTTTCCAGGCATTCAATTTGAGCGTTATGATGAGTGCATCCACCATCTATGAAGTTCGAAATGCAGGCGGTGCAACCGTTGCGGCAGTTGCGCTTACCGTATTTTCAATAACGGGCATGTTTGCGGGGCTTTTGTTCGGAACACTGTTCAAACTGGTAAGAAGAGCAATGTTTCTGCTCGCCTTCGGAAGCGTGGCAATCGGTGCTGCTGTGATTTTTGCAGGTCAGTCGGCAGTTATTATGGCAGTCGGATACGGATTTGTGGGAATCGGCTTCAACTGGCAGTTTGCGGCATTCACCGAATGGGTGGGAATCGCAACGCCGCCTTCAACCATAGGAAACGGAACATCAATAATATTGGCATTCATGAATCTGGGCGGATTTTTAAGCTCGTTCTGGATGATACTTTTGGGATACGATCTTACGAAAATACTGTGGGCAGATGTGATACTTTGTGTGATTTTTGCCATAGCGCTTTTCGTGGTTAATCCGTTTAAGAAAAAGGAAAAGGCCGACATTTCGGCTTGAAAAATCATAATCTTATTTCTCATAAAAGTTTAAGTGCCGAAGGCTTTAATAAGGCCTTCGGCACTGTCGTTTAAGCCCCCTTTTTTTATAAAAAAGCCGATTATAATAATGACAAATACGAAGAATTATGCAATACTAAAAATGAGGGAAGAATCATTAAAAGCAATATGAAAAAGATTTTGACATTATTTATTATATTTGTGATTACGGCAGGCTGCATGTCAGGCTGTTCTGCCTCGGATGCCGACGAGGCTGCAGAGACTTATGACATAACGCTTGATATTGACGGCGATTATAAAATATACCCTGATATGACGCAGCTTGAAGCAAGCACGGCACTGGAGTGTGAATCGAC
>CAVHKC010000090.1:2543-5737 GCA_963636455.1 Ruthenibacterium lactatiformans | reverse complement strand
CCCTTGTTTTCTTTTCGATATATCTGCCGATATCGCCGCCGTTTGCATCGTAAAGAGCTTCCACGAATTCGGCATAGGCCGAAGCTTCGGGCTTTTCCAGATATTTATACAAAGAACCGATTACAGGGTCTTTAAGCAGTTCTCTGAACACGCAAAGTGTGTCCAATTTAAATTTCAATTCGTTCATGATTTCAAATTTTACTTTTCTATTTAAAAACAAAATCGGCAAATCCGATTTTCAAAACAGTGCGGCCTAAAATTCAGACCGCACTGTTAATTTTTTCCTGAAAGCCATGCTTTCACTGCATTCTTTTTTAATTAAGGATTGCGCCTGTTGCACCGCCCGAAACCATTGCCGCATAACGTTTCAGATATCCCGTAAGTTCCTTCTTCTTCGGAACGAAATTCTTCATGCGCTCTGCAAGAACAGCCTCGTCAACCTTAAGTTCAATAGTATTTTCGGGGATGTTGATGCTTATTATGTCGCCTTCTTCAACAACACCTATCATTCCGCCCGATGCCGCTTCCGGCGAAACATGGCCGATGCACGCTCCTCTTGTGGCACCGCTGAAACGCCCGTCTGTAATAAGCGCAACGCTGTTTCCAAGACCCATTCCCATGATTGCAGAAGTGGGATTAAGCATTTCACGCATGCCGGGGCCGCCTTTTGGTCCTTCATAACGGATTACAACAACATCACCTGCAACGATTTTTCCTGCATTGATTGCACTTTGGGCTTCTTCTTCGCTGTCAAAGACACGAGCCGGGCCTTCATGCACAAGCATCTCGGGAAGAACCGCCGAACGCTTGACAACACTTCCTTCGGGAGCAAGGTTTCCCTTGAGTACCGCAATTCCGCCTGTTTCGCTGTACGGATTGTCAATTGGTCTTATGACTTCGGGGTTTGTCGAAACACAACCCTCCAAATTTTCTCCCATTGTCTTTCCTGTCACTGTCATGACATCCGTATTCAAAAGCCCTTTCTTCGTAAGCTCGTTCATAACGGCATAAACACCGCCGGCTTCGTTTAAGTCTTCCATATATGTGCGTCCCGCAGGTGCAAGGTGGCAAAGGTTCGGCGTCTTTGCGCTGATATCGTTTGCAATATCAAGATTCAGTTCAACATCGCATTCGTGTGCGATTGCAGGAAGGTGAAGCATGCTGTTTGTGGAACATCCCAAAGCCATGTCAACAGTAAGCGCATTCATCAATGCCTCTTTTGTCATTATATCTCTCGGGCAGATGTTCTTTCTTACAAGCTCCATTACCGCCATGCCCGCATGCTTTGCAAGCTCAAGACGGGCTGAATAAGGCGCCGGAATCGTTCCGTTTCCTTTAAGGCCCATGCCGATTGCTTCTGTCAG
Source organism: Ruthenibacterium lactatiformans (assembly GCA_963636455.1). GTDB lineage: Bacteria > Bacillota > Clostridia > Lachnospirales > Lachnospiraceae > RGIG5612. The sequence continues at coordinate 4,373 of CAVHKC010000090.1, read as the reverse complement.
GCAGTTCATTGAATTTGCTGTATACATTCCCGAACATGAACCGCATGTGGGGCATGTCTTGCATTCAAATTCCAGCAATTTTTCATCGTCAATCTTTCCTGCCGTATATGCGCCGACTGCCTCAAACATGCTTGAAAGGCTGGTTTTCCGGCCTCCAACAAGCCCTGCAAGCATGGGGCCTCCGCTAACAAATACCGTTGGGATGTTGACCCTTGCCGCTGCCATCAAAAGTCCGGGCACATTTTTGTCACAGTTAGGAACCATAACAAGTCCGTCAAAACCGTGTGCAAGCGCCATGGCCTCCGTTGAATCGGCAATAAGGTCACGCGTTACAAGCGAATATTTCATTCCTGTATGCCCCATTGCAATGCCGTCGCAAACCGCAATTGCCGGGAAAACTATCGGAGTTCCGCCTGCCATTGCAACGCCGATTTTTACCGCATCCACAAGTTTATCAAGGTGCATATGCCCCGGAACAATCTCATTAAATGAGCTTACAATTCCGATTATCGGCCTTGAAAGTTCTTCCTGTGTGAGTCCCAATGCGTGATATAAGCTGCGGTGAGCGGCATTTTGCACTCCGTCCACAACATTTTCTTTCTTTGCCATAAAAATTTCTCCTGATATCAATTGTTTTAGTTGTTGATAAGTTTATCTTCGTCACTCCAGCTGTAAAGCTTGCGGATTTCCGCACCAACCACCTCTGAAGGGTGCTCCGCTGCAAGCTTTCTCATTGCGTTGAAGTGAACCTGTGATCCTGCCTGCGACATATCAAGAAGGAAGTCTTTTGCAAAGGTTCCGTCCTGAATGTCCGAAAGGATTTTCTTCATTGTTTTCTTTGTTTCCTCGGTAATGATCTTAGGACCTGTAATATAATCGCCGTATTCTGCCGTGTTTGAAATCGAATATCTCATTCCCGAAAATCCACTCTGGTAGATAAGGTCAACAATAAGCTTCATTTCGTGAATGCACTCAAAATATGCGTTTCTCGGATCATATCCCGCTTCGACAAGAGTTTCGTATCCTGCCTGCATCAAAGCGCAGACACCGCCGCACAAAACTGCCTGCTCGCCGAAAAGATCTGTTTCCGTTTCCGTGCGGAATGTTGTTTCAAGAACTCCTGCTCTTGCACCGCCGATTCCGAGTGCATAAGCAAGTCCGATATCCCATGCATCGCCTGTGGCATCCTGCTCAACCGCAATAAGGCAGGGAACTCCTTTGCCGGCCTGATATTCGCTTCTTACGGTGTGTCCCGGGCCCTTGGGTGCAATCATGATAACATTAACATTCTTGGGAGGCTTAATGCAGCCGAAGTGGATGTTGAATCCGTGCGCAAACGCAAGCGTTTTGCCCTCTGTAAGATTCGGCTCAATCGATTCTTTGTAGAGTGCCGCCTGCTTTTCATCATTAATAAGAATCATGATGATATCCGCTTCCTTTGCGGCATCCTTTGCCGTCATAACCGTAAGTCCCTGTTCTTCGGCTTTTGCCCAGCTTTTCGAGCCTTCGTAAAGCCCTACGATAACATTGACTCCGCTTTCCTTAAGATTCAGGGCATGAGCGTGTCCTTGTGAACCGTAACCGATGATTGCGACTGTTTTTCCGTTCAATTTCTGCAGATCGCAGTCCTGCTGATAAAAAATTCTTGCCATGATATTCACCTCTTTGATTGTGCTGTTTCCTTAAAAGGCTTTCTGCTGTCTAAAGTGCAGAGCTTTTAAGAAAATACATTAATTTATAACTTTGTTACCTGGCGGATGGTTGTGCTTCCCTTTTCAAGCGAAACACTGCCTGTCCGGCATATTTCCAATATTGTATACTCTTTCATCA
>CAVHKC010000090.1:0-2533 GCA_963636455.1 Ruthenibacterium lactatiformans | reverse complement strand
TGAAAATTACGGAATTTTTTGCATAATCCATAACAACCGCTCCGAATGCGTCTGCGGCATTTCTGATGTCGTTTCTCGTTTCGGGGTCGTTTTGCATTTTTATAAGCAAAAGCTCGCAGTTTACGGAATCGTCATCACTGAATTCCTGAATAGAGCAGACATCCGGAAGCTTGTAGAGCTGATTTATGAGCTGCTGCTTCGAATCTTCCTCTCCACCGAACACCACCGTGATTCGCGACAATGTATTTGTTTCTGTCTCGCTCACGGTCAGTGCGCTGATATTAAATTGGCGGCGGCGGAACATGCTTGTAACACGGTTAAGAACACCGAACTGGTTGTTTACAAGAACGGCAACTGTATATCTGTTCATTATTCCACCTCCATATTCGTTATTATGTCATCCATACTGCCGCCCGGCGGAAGCATGGGAAGAACAAATTCGTCTTTGTCTATTGCGCAGTTTATGAGATAAACCCCATCTGCTTTGAAGCCCCGCTCCAAAGCGGCATCAAGTTCTTCAAGCGTTGCGGCATTTTCTCCGTCTGCACCGAACGCACGTGCAAGAGCGACAAAATCAGTTTTCCTGTCAAGTATCGTATTTGAATAATGCTTGTCAAAAAACAGCGTCTGCCACTGGCGCACCATTCCGAGCACGCCGTTGTTCATGATAAGAACAACAACAGGCACATTGTACGAAACGGCAGTTGCCAGTTCATTCAGGCACATTCCGAAGCTTCCGTCACCGGTCACAAGCACGCTTTTTTGCTTTGTTCCTATTGCAGAGCCGATTGCCGCACCGAGGCCAAAGCCCATTGTTCCGAGGCCACCGCTTGTGATGAATCTGCGTGGCTTTGTGAAATTCAGATACTGCGCCGCCCACATCTGGTGCTGGCCGACATCCGTTGCCACGGCGGTGTTTTCCAAAAGGTGCCTGTTCAAAGTTTCGATGGCATTTTTCGGCGTAAGCCCGGGGCGTTTGTCGGACTGCTCTCTTTGCTCCTTTTCAATCAACGCTTTCACATAGGTTTCCCACTCGGGATGCTTGCTTTCTTCGACAAGCGGCAGAAGCTTTTCAAGCGTAAGCTTCAAATCACCTCTTAAGCCGCAGACTTCGTTTACTGTTTTGGAAAGCTCCGAGCCGTCGACATCTATGTGGATAATCTTTGCGTTTGTGGCAAATTTATGCCTGTTTCCCGTGACACGGTCGTTGAAGCGAACACCCAAAGAAACAATAAGATCCGCATGGTGCATTGCCATTGACGAGGCATAATGCCCGTGCATTCCCTGAAGTCCAAGGAATCTGGGATTATCAGTGCGGATTGCGGAAATTCCCATGAGCGAACAGCCGATGGGGGCATCCATTTTTTCGGCAAGCGCAAGCATTTCTTCTTGTGCTCCCGATATCGTAAGGCCTCCGCCAAAGTAAACAAATGGCCTTCTTGACTGATTGATATATTCTGCGGCTTCCACGATACGGATTTCCTTTGCCGCTTTTGGTTCGACTTTTGTAACCGGAGGTTGGGGTTCATATTCAAACTTTGCAATCTGAACATCCTTCGGAACATCGATAAGCACAGGGCCCGGCCTTCCCGACTGCGCAAGCACAAATGCCTGCCTGATTGTGTCTGCAAGGTCTTCCACCGATCCCACAAAATAATTATGCTTTGTGATGGGAAGCGTGACACCCGTGATATCAAGCTCCTGGAAGCTGTCTGTTCCGATTTGGGTTGTTGGCACATTTCCGCAGATCGCAACAAGCGGAATTGAATCAAGGTATGCCGTTGCGATTCCCGTAACCAGATTTGTTGCGCCGGGGCCCGAAGTTGCAATAACAACTCCCACCTTTCCCGTTGTTCTGGCATATCCGTCCGCAGCATGTGCGGCGCCTTCTTCATGAGCCGAAAGCACATGTTTTATCCTGTCTTGATGTGTGTAGAGGCTGTCGTAAACATTAAGTATCTGGCCTCCGGGATAACCAAAGACCGTGTCGCAGCCCTGCTCGATTAGTGTTTCTACAAGTATGTCTGCACCTGAAATTACCACTTTGCCTACTCCTTTCCGATATTTTCCGCAATGATTTTTCCGCATTCCCTGCAGCCTGTAAGCTTCATTTTCTCACTCATGATATCCGCCGTGCGGTATCCTGCATCTAAATATAAGGAAACTGCCTTTTCTATTGCCAAAGCCTCAGCTTCCATATCAAAGCTGTATCGAAGCATCATCGCCGCCGAAAGAATTGTTCCTATCGGATTTGCCGTATCGGTTCCCGCTATATCCGGTGCCGAGCCGTGAATAGGTTCGTACAGACCGCACTTTCCCGCACCCAGGCTTGAAGAAGGAATCATTCCGATGGAGCCTGTTATCATGGAAGCCTCGTCCGAAAGGATATCGCCGAACATATTTTCCGTTACAATAACATCAAACTGCGCCGGATTTTTCACAATCTGCATTGCACAATTGTCAACAAGCATGTCCGAAAGTTCGACATCGGGATATTCTTCGGCAAGACGGTGCATAACCTTCTTCCACAGGC
>CAVHKC010000089.1:0-5764 GCA_963636455.1 Ruthenibacterium lactatiformans | reverse complement strand
AATGTGAGTCAGACATAAGACGGCAAGTTCCCACGTACGCGGAGCTTCCGTGAGGAAGCGGGAGTGTTAAGTGGGAACCAAATTGCGAGAGTGCGGCAGCACGGAGCAATTTGTATAACGACAAAATCACCCACGAAAACATAGTGCGATAGCACGGGTTTGAGTGGTTTGCAGGATTTCGGGAGTGCGATAGCACGAAGAAATCCGTAAGCGACAAAAGTGTTGCTGTGAATGTGAGTCAGACATAAGACGGCAAGTTCCCACGTACGCGGAGCTTCCGTGAGGAAGCGGGAGTGTTAAGTGGGAACCAAATTGCGAGAGTGCGGCAGCACGGAGCAATTTGTATAACGACAAAATCACCCACGAAAACATAGTGCGATAGCACGGGTTTGAGTGGTTTGCAGGATTTCGGGAGTGCGATAGCACGAAGAAATCCGTAAGCGACAAAAGTGTTGCTGTGAATGTGAGTCAGACATAAGACGGCAAGTTCCCACGTACGCGGAGCTTCCGTGAGGAAGCGGGAGTGTTAAGTGGGAACCGAATTGCGAGAGTGCGCAAGCACGAAGCAATTTGTATAACGACAAAGACCACCACGAAAACATAGTGCGATAGCACTGGTTTGAGTGGTTTGCAGGATTTCGAAAGTGCGCAAGTACGGGCTTTAGCCGGCGTGGCGGAACTGGCAGACGCGCGGGACTTAAAATCCCGTGATAGAAATATCGTATCGGTTCGATTCCGATCGCCGGCATTTACAAAGGTTTCCGATTTGACGGAAGCCTTTTTTATTTTCCAAACAGCATTCCTATATTATAACCTTTTCAATAAAATTTAATCCGTTCTATAGTTGAATTGAATAAGCCATATCGGAAAAATAACCGGAAAAATTAAAACTCCCCTCAAACCGTCCTTTTTTGGATTTTTTTCGACAATTTCATTTTTTGCCACCAATATCGAAGCGTATACCAAAGGTTTACAGGAGGGTGAAGAAAAAGAGAATTCCTTTATATAGCAAAAATGCATATAAATATAAGCAGGAAAAGGCCTGTTCTTATGTAAATGTTATAAAAGATGCTCCTGTAATCATTATGCGAAATCATATGCAGAAGATATATGGGATATCGAAAAAAAGGAGGTACTCTTATGAGTGATACGAATGTGAATTCCGGACAGAAAAAACTCAGATTTGAAACAGTCATGTATATTGTCTGCGGATGCATACTTTCAATGGGTGCCATTCATATGGACACTATTAACTGGATTCTTCCTCAGGTTGCAAATGACCTGGCATCCGGACACAACACACTGATGGTAACTTCCGGCTTCTTCTACGGTATGATGATCGGTCATGTTGTCGTAGGACCTTTGTCGGATATGATAGGCAAGAAGAAAACAATGCTTCTTGGATTTGTTGTTTGTATAATAGGTGCCGTAATAGGAAGCACAAGCACATCTTTGGGAGGACTTATCGCAGCAAGACTTATTCAGGGAATCGGCGGCGCGGCAGCATCGAATGCGGCACGTTCTATCGGCGGTGATGCAGGAAAAGGCAAGAAGTCGGCAATGGCTCTTACGTTCATGCAGATATGGTCAGGCGCTCTGCCAATCATTCTCCCGCTCAGCGGAAAATGGGTCGGCAACGCAATGGGCTGGTCGGCAATTTTCTGGCTTCAGGCAGCAATCTGCGCAATCCTTTGCATTCTGGTGCTGATTTTCGTTTCCGAAACTTCAGAACTTGCAGGAAAAGGCTGCATCAAGAGATTAGCTTCTGAAGTCAAGGTCTGCCTGCTTACACCCGAATATGTATTCTTTGTTATCTGCTTTGCATTTAACATGGCACTTTTCTTCTGCTATGCTGGCTCGGCTTCATTTGCAATGGTAACGGAATTGGGAATGGACAATAATGCATATGCAAATATGTATGCAATCAATGCGGCTACAATGGTTGTCAGCGCGGCAATCGGACGATTTCTTGCCGCAAGGGTTTCACCCGGAAAGATTGTTCGCGTTTTGAACGTGTTCCAGTTCGTGATTGCGGCTTTCATCAGCATTTCTTTCATGCAGGGATTTGCAGGCTACAACTGGCTTCAATTCGTGTGGTGGGTATTCCCGTTCATTCAGGGCATGACATTGCCGGTTGCGATGTCGCTTGTTATGAACGCTTCGGGAAAAGCAACAGGAACAGGCGCAGCTTTCATGGGCTTTGTTCAGTATCTGTTCTCTTCCATCACCACAACAATGCTTGCTTCAATTAAGGAAGGCGGTTCGATAGGAAGCGTAATCGGATGGATCATGGCAGCATGCGCAGTATTATCGTTTATATCATGTACAATCGGCCTTCGCTTCTTAAAGAAAAAGAATGCAGATGCCGTGGGATAAGAAATCAACAAAAAAATCATTTTAAAACGGAGGCTCAAAATGGCTTATAAATACGACAAACACAAACCTTTTCGCACCTATTTGGAAGATTATGCGCCAAAGTGGGACGACATGGCGCATTTAAGAAGAGAAGACGGAATTTTGGAAGTGCGCTTCCACACAAACGACGGTCCGGCGCTTTTCTGCGAAGCAATTCACAAAGGGTATCTGGGATTGCTTTTCGATATTGCACATGACCCGGAAAATGAGATGATAATCATCACGGGAACAGGCGACAGTTTCCTGTCCCTTTCGGATCCCGAAATGTCATTCGAACATGTTGAATATGAATCAAGCGTTACATATGACTGGTGGTATCTTACTGCAACAAGAGTGCCTCTTGCATGGCTTGATATTCCGGTGCCCGTAATCTGTGCCTGCAACGGTGCATTTACGATTCATCCGGAGTCCGTGCTTCTTTCAGATTATATTATCGCAGGAGATAACGCTTTCACGGTCGACAGACATCTTCAGGATGCAGGCTGTGCGCCGATTGACGGAATAAATGTTCTTTATGATAAATTGCTTGGTCCGAACGCTGGCAGGGCACTGCTTTTAAACGGCGGCGTTATCGATGCGCAAAAATGCAAAGAGTTAGGAATTGTTGCGGAAGTTGTTTCGCACGGAACAGAGCTTGAAAGAGCATGGGAGTTTGCAAGAGACTTTATGAAGAAAGTTCCTTCAAGAATGGTAAGAAGAATGACGAGGGAAACCATCACGCAGCCCCTGCGTGAAGAGTTTACAAAATATATCCGTTCAAGCTTATGCCACGAAGGATATTCTTCTGAACTGCGCACGGATTCGACACCGGACGCGGGACATCAGAATATGGTCAATAAAGAAAAATAAGACAGAAAAAAGGTGGAAATATGAAACTTGTAACTTTTGAAATTCAAACCCCGGTTGGCCCCGCGCGTCGGGTAGGTGCCATAAGAGAAGACGGAAAAATTGCCGATCTTACGGCTGCAAGGGAAGCTTTTTTGAAAGACAAAGGCTGCATAAGGGCAGCTGATAAGGCGGCATGGGAGTGCCCTGACGATATGGGCGAGTTTATAAAATGCGGAAAAACCGCATTGGAAGCCGCAAAGGAAGCACTTGGTCATGTGGCCGGTGATAACGGTGAATGCGCAGACGGCACAAAAGTTATATATGACAGGTCGGAAATAAAACTTTTGACACCGCTTCCGCGTCCGAACAGCGTGCGCTGCTTTTCACTGAGCGAAAGGCATATGCTTGACGGAATTGCATCCATGCAGGATACCGCCGCATGGGGAAACACAAAGCCTTCGCTTACGAAAATCCCCGATGAATGGTATAACCTTCCGACATATTACAAGACCGGAACCACCGAAATTTACGGACCGGAAGAAACAGTTCCATGGCCCGACCTTACGGATGTTTTTGACTTTGAACTTGAAATTGCCGTGGTTATCGGAAAAGAAGGCAGAAACATTCCGGAAGAAGAGGGCGAAGATTATATTTACGGTTACACAATTTACAACGATTGGAGCACCAGAGATTTTCAAAACCGTGAAATGAGCGTGAATTTAGGTCCGGGACTCTGTAAAGACAATGCTTCGTCTTTGGGACCGTGCATCGTAACAAAAGACGAGGTGCCTGATATTGAGAAAGTGAAATTCAGCGTGTGCATAAACGATAAAAAGTGTGCCGAAACACATGCGGATTTCTACTTCCCGCTCAAACACCTGGTTTATTATGTAAGCCGCGTTCAGACGATATTTCCGGGCGACATTTTCACAACGGGAACATTGCCTGGAGGAAGCGGCGGCGAAAAGAAAAACTGGATTGCACCGGGTGACCGTGTAACCTTTGAAGGCGAGGGAATCGGTGTCTTAAGCAACATTATCGGCAAAAAAGGAGAAGAGGTCCAGCTTCCGGCGGCGCAGCGCGAATATATAAAGGCAAAGAAAACACGCCTGTGCTGACGCCGCGGCATTTGCCGTAAATTAATGAACTCCCGGAATCTTTTTCGCATTTGTTTTGCGAAAAGATTTCCGGGAGTACATAGAAAAATGGGAGGAGATTATGAAAACGGCAGTAAACAAAACAATCGGAAAATGGCGAAGCCAGTCACTTCGGACAATCATCATCTGCATGATATCCTTTATGCTGTTTAACTTTTTGACGACTGTCTCCCTGAATGTGTTTATTCCTGCAGTAGCGGAACTTAAGGGTATACCGACGGCAGGTCTTTATCATGCAAATACAATCGGAAATCTGATTTCGGTCGTATTCGCGTTGGGCATAGGTGTGATATCAAAAAAAGTCAGTCTTAAAACGCTGACCGTTGCAGGATTGTTTGTCGGGGGAATAAGTTATATTCTGATTCCTATTGTTCCGGGCCCGCTTACCGGAATTTTTATTGCGACAAACTACATTGCAACAATGTTTTATGCTCAGATTACAGTGGGCGCAAGAATAGGAAACTGGTATCCGAAAAGAAAAGGCGAGATATTGGGCATCGTAACGGCAATCATTATTGTTTCAAGCCTTGTATGGCTGCCTTTGTTTTCAAATGCTTCCGAAAAATTCGGCATAGACCGCGCCATGATTTTTGTCGGAGCAATTGTAATCATTCTGGCGATAATCTTTATATTTACGATACATGACAGGCCGCAGGAAGTCGGGCTTCATCCCGAAAACAAAGAGGAACTTGAAGAAGTCGAAAAAAAAGAAAGCAAAACAAACTGGACATATTTAGACCTTTTGAAAAGACCGCGCTTTGTGTTGTTTTCAATCGGCTGGGGCCTTAGTATGCCGGGAATGATGGGACTTTCGGTTGCAATTATTCCCATAATGATATCTAAGGGATTAAGCACGGAACAGACAGTTTTAATAGCTGCGTTCGCAGGTGTGTTCCAGCTTTTGGGAAGCGTTATTTCGGGGTTCATGGACACAAGAATAGGTCTTCGGTTTGTAATAACACTTTTCATAGGTATGGAGATTGCGGGACTTGCACTTTTCAGCTTTGCACCGCACGGTCAGACTGTGCTCATGATTATCGGTTATTATGTGGTCATGTTTATGATGGGTGGTCCCAATAATCTGCAGCCGTCGTCGTATCTGACAATGGCCGGAGGAGGCGGAAGCACATACATGCTTTTCTACTCACTCGCAACGGCAATAGCATCGATTATCCGTGCGACAGCCAGCTCAATATTGGCTTTCAGTACAAGTAACTTCAACGGGTCATATACCTTTGCAATGCTTGTATTTTTGGGCGGAAGCATATTGTCGATTATTCTGCTTAATGTATGCGGATTTAAGAAACTGGAAAAACCGAGCAATTGCTAAGTAAAAAGCGCACCAGGCTTGACGAGGCCAAACC
>CAVHKC010000088.1:827-5765 GCA_963636455.1 Ruthenibacterium lactatiformans | reverse complement strand
ATCGTATATGAGGTCAAACCTTTCCTTTATTCTAAAAAATCAGCCGTACCCGAAAAAGGCACAGCTTCCTTATCTTTCAAACTATAACCTCTTTCATTTCAGAATCTTTCGAAACTTTGTGTCAGATCTTGTGTTCATTCTATCTTTCCGCCCGCCGCCGGTCAACAAACATTTCTGACAAATTGCCTGCTGTTTATTGTGCGCCGGGACATAATGACTTTTTTCTTTATCCTTCAAATTCCTTTAAAAGTCCACCAAATATATTCCGATGGATATTTGCGTGAAGGTTCCTTTCTTTTTTATGTCGAAGATTTTGGCCTGCAGAAGTTTTCCTGCATCCATGAGCCTTGCAAAAATACAATTGTCCTTTTTATAAAAAACCGAGCCAAGGTTATAATCTTTGGCTCGGCTTTATTTTTTAGTTTCAGTTTCACAAAGCCTGTGCTACTTGTTCATGCCCGTATATGTTTCTTTCTGCATAACATCATGTGCTCCGCCTTCGACAATGCTTGTCGCCGAAACAAGAGTCAGCTTCGCTTTCTTTTGGAGCTCGCCAATCGTGAGTGCTCCGCAGTTGCACATCGTGGACTTAACCTTGCTGAGCGACAATGCAACATTGTCTTTCAATGAGCCTGCATAAGGAACATACGAATCCACGCCTTCTTCAAACGAAAGCTTTCCGTCTCCTCCAAGGTCGTATCTTTGCCAGTTGCGGGCACGGTTTGAGCCTTCTCCCCAGTACTCTTTGTAATATGTGCCGTTTATTGAAATTTTGTTTGTCGGACTTTCATCGAAGCGTGCAAAATATCTGCCGAGCATCAAAAAGTCCGCACCCATCGCAAGTGCAAGCGTCATGTGATGGTCATAAACAATGCCTCCGTCCGAACAAACAGGAACATAAACTCCCGTCTCTTCAAAATATTCATCTCTTGCCTTGCAGACATCAATAAGCGCCGTGGCCTGCCCTCTGCCTATGCCTTTTGTTTCGCGGGTAATGCAAATTGAGCCTCCGCCGATACCCACTTTGACAAAGTCGGCACCTGCTTTTGCAAGGAACAAAAATCCGTCCTTGTCTACAACATTTCCGGCGCCTACCTTCACATCATCGCCGTATTTTTCTCTGATCCAGTCTATTGTTCTCTTCTGCCATTCCGAAAATCCCTCAGAAGAATCAATGCAAAGAACATCCGCACCTGCCTCAATCAATGCCGGCACCCTTTCGGCATAATCCCTTGTGTTTATGCCTGCGCCCACAACATATCTTTTGTGGACATCAAGGAGTTCATCGGGATTTTCCTTGTGAGCATCATAATCTTTTCTGAAAACAAAATATTTGAGATTTCCGTCACCGTCCACAATAGGAAGTGAATTCAGCTTGTGGTCCCAGATGATATCATTTGCCTCTTTTAAAGTTGTATCTTCCGCGCCCGTGACAAGCTTTTCAAGCGGAGTCATAAATTCGGAAACCTTTTCATCGCCGTTCATGCGGCTTACACGGTAATCCCTGCTTGTGATGATTCCAAGAAGCTTGCCGTTTGGCGTTCCGTCTTCTGTAACGGCTATTGTCGAAAAGCCATACCTCTCCTTCAATGCGACAACATCGTTCAAGGTTGCATCCGGTGTTATGTTTGAAACACTGACAACAAAACCTGCCTTGAAATTTTTGGCTCTCGAAACCATTGCGGCTTCATCTTCAATGCTTTGCGAGCCGTATATAAAAGACATTCCGCCTTCTTTTGCAAGCGCAACAGCCAGATTTTCACCCGAAACCGACTGCATGATTGCAGAAACAAGCGGAATATTAAGCGATATAGGTGCCTCTTCGCCTTTTTTGAACTTTACAAGCGGCGTTTTAAGCGACACATTTGCCGGCGTGCACTCGCTTGAAGAATACCCCGGAACAAGCAGATATTCGTTGAATGTATGCGATGTTTCCTTGAAAAAATAAGCCATTATGATCCCTCCGTCAAATTTAAATATTCTGTTTGCCAAACCTCATTTGCAAGGCTGCACCCGCAGGAAAAAAATCATTTCACAAAACTACTGCCTGCACCATCTGCCGCTTGCTCCGCACGGAAGCACAAGGCCGTTGCTGCTTACCGGCAGTCCTATTTCATCCGACTGAACATTTCCTCCAAACTCAGGCACAAGAACAGTCTTTAACATATATGTCAAAACAGCAGGCTGAAGCCCTGTTGTATATGAATTGATAAGAAAGAACAACGCATCGTCTCTCAAAACTTTTGAAGTAAGCTTGATAAAATCGAAAACCGAATCTTCCAATTTCCAGATTTCGCCCTTTGGACCTCTGCCATAGCTTGGCGGATCCATAATCACAGCATCATACTTGTTCCCGCGCCTGATTTCTCTTTCGACAAACTTGACGCAGTCATCAACAAGCCACCTCGTTTTCGTTTCGTCAACCTTTGAACTTGCGGCATTTTCCTTTGCCCAATTCACCATTCCTTTGGAAGCGTCCACATGCGTGACATGTGCTCCCGCCTTTGCCGCCGCAACTGTTGCGCCGCCTGTATATGCAAAAAGGTTCAGGACTCTTACATCCCTTCCCTTTGATGTTTCATTCTTTATAAGATTCGAAAACCAGTCCCAATTTACAGCCTGCTCCGGGAAAAGCCCTGTGTGCTTGAAGCTGAACGGCTTCAGATTGAAAATGAGCCTTCCGCATGGCATATCATATGCAACAGACCAGTTTTGGGGTAATTCAAAAAATTCCCATTCACCGCCGCCCTTTTGTGAGCGGTGGTAATGAGCATTTATTTTTTTCCATTCAGCCGCCTTTTTCGGTGTGTCCCAAATGACTTGGGGATCCGGCCTAAGCAGTATATATTTGCCCCAGCGCTCAAGCTTTTCTGAGCATGAGGTGTCAATTACTTCGTAATCTTTCCAGTTGTCGGCAATCCACATATGCTTTCCTGAAGTCTTTCATAGAACATTCCTACATGATGTCCGTCCATAAGACCGTGATGCGTCTGTGAAGATACAGGCATCATAATCTTGTCGCCATCATGGAAATACTTTCCGAATGACAATTTCGGATTATTGTCTTCACCGCATTTTATTACTGTTCTGAAAAAATGCGTATATTGAATCCACGGAATCGTCGAGTAGTTGATTATATCGTACTTATCCGTTACCGAATTCGTGAAATCTTCATTTTCGGGAAGGAAAAACCTTTCATGAGTATCCCTGCAAAATTCCGCAATATCATCTGTGGGCCAAACCGCCGCTGCCGCAACGAAAATATCCGTGCCGGGCTTCAAATGATTTACAACAGGAATATTGTATTCAATTTCAAACGGTTTTCCGTCTTTCATCCTGTAGCGGAAATTTTTTATTGAATCGGCCGCCTTGTTTGCAAGATAAACCATAACAAGGTTGAATGAAAGATTGTTTTCTTTTGCAAATTTGTATGCATTTGTCACATCGACATTTGCTGATATTATAATATACGGCATGTCGGCATGCAGATAATAATTGAAGAGATGTTCTCTCTCCCAACCCTCAAGCTTTATATCAATATGCTTCATAATACCTATACTACTCTTCTTCTGCGGCTTCCATTTCCTCGCAGATGCTTTCAAACTCTGTCACTACTTTGTCAAACAACTCATCGTCTTCTATATCTATAAGCTCGAATTCATCGCCGTTTTCTTTATATTCAAACAAAAACAAATCATCCGCTTCTTCATCTGTCGGAACAAGAGCCGCATAGTCCTTGCCGTCAACTTCAAAAATTCCAAGTGCCTCGCACTCAACCTTTTCACCGTCATCAAACTCAAGCGTGATGATGTTTTCTTCTTCATGTTCGCAGCCGCAGTCACAGCCGTGCTCGTGATTTGCCATAAATTCTCCTTTTGTCTTTTTTAAAAACATATTTTATTTGATTCAAGTTTTCCTTAAATCCGTTATTGTGGGTATTCTATCATAAGCGCATAAATATTTGTTGATTTTTTATAATAAAATACATCTTTTTTTCCGCCTGCGTAAATGCTTTAAAAGCACTCCTTAAGGTTCTGCACAAATCCGCCTTTAGGCTTTCTCTATTATCCGTAGGTTGTCAGCAAATATATTCCCGGTATCGTAACGACGCAAAAGATGTTCATCATTGCTGTGCCCGCCGTTGCCGACTCTTCATCGCCGCCGTATGCAAGAGCAAACATGCCCGTTATGACAGCAGAGGGCATTCCTATGTAGAGAGTAATTATATTGGTCATGATTCCCGGTCCCAAAATTGCCTTTGATATGAAAAAAGCAGCAATCGGGAAAACAATCATTCTTACAAATGTCAGAATATAAATCCTCCATTGGGACAGAACATCCTTCAAGGGATGTGCCGCAATCGAGCTTCCAAGAACAATCAGTGCAAGAGGCGATGTCATGTTGCCGACAAATTTGAAAGGCGAAATGATGATATCGGGGATTCTTATATTCAGGAAAAATATTATAAGCGCAGCCAAAATTGCGATGATTCCGGGGCTAAGAAGCGACTTGAGCGAAATTTTATGGTCGCCTTCGCTGTCCTTTGTGATAAGCCAAAATCCAAATGTGTAGCAAAGAAGATTGAAATGTATGTTAAGAATTGCCATGAAAAACAATCCGACATCACCATACAAGGATTCTGCAATCGGAAGTCCGATAAAGCCGACATTTCCGAAAATCATGAGGCTGTCATAAACGCCTCTGGACTTTGCTGGTGTCCGCAAAAGCCTTGTAAGCCCCAAAGAAACGGGAATCAGCACAGCATAAATTACAACGCCTATTATCAAAAGCTTTATGACATCCGATCTGTCTGCTTCATCATCCAAAGACACAATAGATGCAAACACCATGCAGACAACAACCACTTCAACCAAAAGTCTTGAAAGTGCAACATTCACTTCCGTGTTGAGCATCTTTATTTTGTACAAAATAAAGCCC
>CAVHKC010000088.1:0-817 GCA_963636455.1 Ruthenibacterium lactatiformans | reverse complement strand
TTTTTATTACAAGTTCAAGTGCTAAATCCATCGTGTTCCTCGGTTTTCATAAATTTTGTTCTTGATTTTAAAGCCTGCAAAAATTCGGGCTAATCAAAGCTTTTCGGCAGGTGCAAAAGTTCCCTTCTAATCCAGCCTTTGCTTTTCAACCAGTGCCGCAAAAAGCCCGCCTTTTTCTATAAGCTCTTCGTATGTTCCTTCCTCTTCTATCCTGCCGTTTTCCAAAAGCAGAATACGGTCGCAGTTGCAGATTGTTGAAAGGCGGTGTGCAATCACCACACGGGTTGCTCCCATATCATCCAGAGCCTTTGAAACATCCGCCTGTGTTTTATTATCCAATGCTGAGGTAGCCTCATCAAAAAACAAAATCTTTGGTTTCGGTGCTATTGCCCTTGCAATCATTATTCTCTGCTTTTGGCCGCCTGAAATACCTCCATGCCCTTCTGAAAGAATTGTATTCATTCCCATCGGCATAGAACGGATATCATCGGCTATCCCCGCCTTTTCAGCCGCTTCCCAGGCATCATCAACCGTAAGATGCGGAGCCGAAATTATAATATTTGAGAAAATATCTCCGTGAAAAAGCCCAGCATCCTGCATAACCACGCCTGTCTTTTTCCTTAACGAAGGCAGGTCCAATGTGTTTATGTCCCTGTCATCATAAAGTATTCTTCCTTTTTCGGGCTTTTCAAACCCAAGCAGCAGCCTAACAAGCGTTGATTTTCCGCAGCCGGTTTTCCCGACTATGGCAACATACTCGCCCGGATTAATTTTCAAAGACAAATCATCTATAATATATTCATCATTATCCTTATAC
>CAVHKC010000087.1:0-5780 GCA_963636455.1 Ruthenibacterium lactatiformans | reverse complement strand
CTGTCGGAACGAAAATCGAGCTTTCTCACCTTGCGGCAACTCCTGTCGGACTGAATATCACAATCGAAAGCGAAGTGGTTGAAGCAGAAAGCAGAAAGATTGTTTTCAAAGCAACGGCTTATGACGAAAAAGAAAAGATAGGCGAAGCAAAGCACGAACGCTTCATGATTTATAACGAAAAATTCATGGCTAAGGCTTTGGCAAAACTGAATTAGAAACATTATGAAACTTGTTTTTTTGGGTGCGACTCACGAGGTAACGGGAAGCTGCACTTTGATTGAAATAAACGGAAAATACGGGCTTGTTGACTGCGGAATGGAGCAGGGCGCAGACACTTTCGTCAATCAGGAAATTCCTGTCGAAGAAAGTCAGATTGACTTTGTTTTGCTTACTCATGCGCATATCGACCATTCGGGAAACATTCCGCTTCTTTTTAAGAACGGTTATAACGGGCCTGTGTATGCAACTTCGGCAACATATCATCTTTGCGAAATAATGCTTCCCGACTGCGCACATATTCAGGAAAGCGAGGCAAAGTGGAAAAACCGCAAAAACGAAAGAGCCGGAAGGCCGCTTGTTGAGCCGATTTATACTGAAGAAGATGTCGAAAATGCTCTTGCAAATTTCAGACCGTGCGAATATGGTGAAAGAGTCAGAGTCGCAGAAGGCTTGGATGTGTCCTTTGTGGATGCGGGGCACCTTTTGGGCTCTGCAAGCATTGAGCTTTATATGAGTGAGGAAGACATTGAAAAAAAGGTTGTTTTCAGCGGTGATATCGGAAATTTCGACCAGCCTATAATCAAGGATCCGGTCTATATTGATGAGGCTGATTATGTTATTACGGAATCGACATACGGTGACAGGCTTCACAATGTGCCCAAAGAAGGAAATGTCAGATATCTTGCAGACTGCATACAAAGGGTTTTGGACCGCAAAGGAAATGTTGTGATTCCTTCCTTTGCAGTCGGAAGAACGCAGGAAATTCTTTATTTTATAAGGGATATCAAGCAGCATAATCTTGTGAAAAATCATGACGGCTTCAAAGTCGTTGTGGACAGTCCGATGGCAAGCAAGGCAACTGCGGTTTTCCTTCAATGCGACAATTCGTATTTTGACGATGAAACAAAAGCGGTGCTTTCTGAGGGGATTAATCCGCTTATGAGCCCGGGTGTCGAACTTTCCGTAAGCACCGAAGAATCAATGGCAATTAATTTTGACACTGAACCCAAGGTTATAATTTCTGCAAGCGGAATGTGCGAAGCAGGAAGAATCAGGCACCATCTCAAGCATAATCTTTGGCGGAAGGAATGCATGATCCTTTTTGTCGGATATCAGGCAGTCGGAACAACAGGCAGAATAATCGCAGACGGTGCCGAACGCATAAAGCTCTTCGGCGAAGAAATCATATGCAAAGCAGAAATCGGAAAAATGGAAGGAAAAAGCGGCCATGCAGACAGGGACGGACTCCTCAAATGGATATGCTCATTTAAGAAAAAGCCCGAAATGGTTTTTGTTAATCACGGCGAAGACAAGGTCTGTGAGTCATATTGCAATCTTTTAAACGAAAAATACGGCTTTAACGCAAGTGCGCCTTTCAGCGGTTCTGTATTTGACATTGCAAAGGGTAAGTATCTTGAAGAAACAAAAGGAATTCCCGTTAAAAAGAAGAATTCTTAATCATTTATGAAAAAACAAAGCTCTCGGAATTTTGACCGAGGGCTTTTTATAGATTAAAAACTATTCTTTTTCAGACTGCTCCAAATTTTTCTTTGCCGTTGCAAGCATAAGCTTGATTCTGTTAAGCTGGTTGACTTCGGAAGCACCCGGATCATAATCGATTGCAACGATATTTGCCTTCGGATTATGGAGCCGCAGCGTCTTTATCACGCCTTTTCCAACAACATGGTTTGGAAGGCAGCCAAACGGCTGAACACAGCAGATGTTTGGAACGCCTGAGCCAATGAGTTCAAGCATTTCTCCTGTAAGGAACCAGCCTTCTCCGCATTGGTTTCCGAGCGAAACATATTTCTTTGCCAATGAAGCAAGATGATTGATCGGAGCAGGCGGCATGAAATGCTTGCTTTTCTTCAAAGCAACTTTTGCTGGCATCCTTAAGTGCTCCAAGAAACTTATCCCAAATGAAGCCAAAAGAGCCCTCGATTTGGGAACAGAGTAGTG
Organism: Ruthenibacterium lactatiformans; assembly: GCA_963636455.1. GTDB lineage: Bacteria > Bacillota > Clostridia > Lachnospirales > Lachnospiraceae > RGIG5612. Next base: position 3,602 of record CAVHKC010000087.1, on the reverse strand, counting down.
ATTTACTTTGAAATAGTTGTTGTAGAGGCAATAAAGCAGAAAGTCCATCAAATCGGGCATAACGCCTTCTGCGCCTTCCTTTTCCAAAAGGTCGATGATTTGATTGTTTGCCATCGGCGAAAACTTAACAAGAATTTCGCCCACAACGCCTACTTTCGGCTTTTTGACATTGATTCTTGGCAAAGTGTCAAATTCTTCGACAATATGTTTTATCAAATGGGTTGCCTTTGTCCGCCCGAAAAACGGCTTTCGGATTTCTTCTTTAACAATTTTCCGCCACTTTTCATAAAGCGCATTTGCCGCTCCTTTTTCCTGTTCGTAGGGCCTTGTGGCATTCAAAACCTTTGAAAGAACATCTCCTATTACCAAAGCATAAAGGCCTTTTATCATTATCGAAAAATTGAGCTTAAATCCCGAATTGCTTTCAAGCCCGAAGCTTAAGGAAATGACGGGAACATGCTCGAGACCGGCTTTTTTAAGAGCCCTTCTGATGAATCCGATATAATTGGAAGCACGGCAGCCGCCGCCTGTCTGCGTGATAAGCAAAGCGGTGCGGTTTATGTCATATTTGCCCGAAAGCAGGGCATCCATCATCTGCCCGACAACGATTGTCGAAGGGTAGCAGGCATCGTTATTCACATACTTAAGGCCTGTATCCACGGCTTGTTTTGTGTCGTTGTCAAGGATAACAAAATTATATCCGTTGCAGTTGAACGCTTCTGCAATAAGGTCAAACTGAATCGGCGCCATCTGCGGTGCCAATATTGTGTAATTTTTCCGCATATCCTCGGTAAATTCAACACGCTTGAATGCCGAAGAAGAAATATTTCTTTTTATATTCAGCTTTTTCTTTTCATCCAATGCACAAAGCAGCGAGCGAAGCCTGATCCTTGCTGCACCCAAGTTGCTTATTTCGTCGATTTTAAGAACCGTATAGATTTTCCCGGAACCTGTAAGAATGTCGCTTACGCAGTCAGTTGTTACGGCATCAAGCCCGCATCCGAAAGAGAAAAGCTGGATGAGGTTGAGATTTTTTGTGCGTTTTACAAAATCGGCAGCTCTGTAAAGACGAGAATGATACATCCACTGGTCAAGCACAACCAAAGGGCGTTCCACATCGCCAAGCTCCGAAACGGAATCTTCTGTTAGCACGGCAACGCCGTAGGATGTGATCATCTCGGGAATTCCGTGGTTTACTTCAGGGTCGATATGATAAGGCCTTCCTGCAAGAACAATGCCTTGCTTTCCTGTTTTTTCAAGAAATTCAAGGACTTCCTTTCCTTTGTTCTGGATATCCTTTCTTACAGCTTCAAGCTCGTTCCATGCAGCCTGAGAAGCCTGAATGATTTCAACCTGCGAAAAATTGAACTTCGGCCCTGTAAAATACTGCAGAAGACCTTCGGTGAAGGTTTTGAAATCCCTCATTGAAAAGAAGGGGTTTAAAAAAGTCACATTTTTGTTTTTCAAGTCTTCAACATTGTTCTTTATATTTTCGGGATACGACATGACCATAGGGCAGTTGAAATGGTTGTTGGCATCCGGAGTTTCGTTTCTTTCAAAGGCAATCGAAGGGTAAAATATCGTGTCAACACCTTTGTTAATAAGCCATTGAACATGGCCGTGCGCAAGCTTTGCTGGGTAGCATTCCGATTCACTCGGAATGGATTCGATTCCGAGTTCGTAAATCGCACGTGTAGAAGAAGGAGAAATCATGACACTGTAGCCCAGTTCTTTGAAGAAAACAGCCCAGAAGGGGAAGTTTTCATAAATATTCAGCACACGGGGGATTCCAATCACGCCGCGCGGTGCTTCGGAAATATCCAAAGGCTCGTAATCAAAAACCCTTTCAAATTTATATTTGAAAAGATTGGGGACTGAATCATCCTTCTTTTCTTTTCCAAGTCCCTTTTCGCACCTGTTTCCTGTGATGAATTTGCGGCCGTCCGAAAAGTTGTTGATTGTAAGAAGGCAGTGATTTGTGCAGCCCTGGCAGCGAATCAGGCTTGTTTTAAACTCAAGCGATTCAATCTCGTCAAATGAAAGAGTGGTCGTGCAGACATCTTCTTTGCATCTTTCTCTTGCAATCAATGCTGCACCGAATGCGCCCATAATACCAGATATATCGGGCCTTATAACTTCCCGCCCCGTGATTTTTTCAAGTGCACGCAAAACAGAATCGTTGTAGAATGTTCCGCCCTGAACCACGATTTGCTTTCCAAGTGCCATAGGGTCAACGATTTTTATTACTTTATATAATGCGTTTTTTATAACAGAATATGAAAGCCCTGCGGAAATGTCCGAAACGCTTGCACCTTCCTTCTGCGCCTGTTTTACATTTGAATTCATGAAAACCGTGCACCTTGTTCCAAGGTCCGTGGGGCTTTTTGCAAACAAGGCTTCTTTTGCAAAATCCTGAACGGTGAAATTCATGGAAGAAGCAAAATTTTCTATGAAAGATCCGCAGCCCGAAGAACATGCCTCATTCAAAAGAACATTGTCTATAACGCCGTCCTTTATCTGCATATATTTCATGTCCTGACCGCCGATATCAAGTATGCAGTCAACATCCGGGTCAAAAAACTTTGCGGCATAATAATGTGCAACGGTTTCGACCTCGCCTTCGTCTAACTTGAAAGCGGATTTAAGCAGTGCCTCACCATAGCCTGTGGAGCACGAATAACGGATTCTTGCAGTCTTGGGCATGAGCTTTTTAAGTTCTTTGAAAGCCTTTTTGGAAGTTTCCGTTGGCGAGCCGTTGTTATTGCTGTAAAAAGAATAAAGAAGAGAGCCGTCTTCTGCCACAAGCGCAAATTTGGTTGTTGTTGAACCTGCATCAATTCCCAAAAAGCAGTCGCCTGAATAATTTTCAAGACTGCCTTTTTTAACAGCAGCTTTTTTGTGGCGTCTGTCGAAGGCTTCGTATTCTTCAGGCGTTGAAAACAATGGCTCAAGCCTTGAAATCTCATTTTCCAATTTGATTCCGCCCGCAAGCTTTTCGGAAAGCAAATTTATATTGACCGAATATTTTTCATCGCAGTTCATTGCCGCACCGATTGCGGCAAAAAGATGAGAATTTTTCGGATGAAATGCATGTTCGGGTGCAAGCTTCAGCGTGCGTATAAAGGCTTTTCTAAGTTCCGAAAGAAAGTGCAGAGGACCGCCCAAAAATGCAACATTTCCCCTTATTGGCTTTCCGCAGGCAAGCCCCGATATTGTCTGATTGACAACCGCCTGGAAAATCGAAGCGGCAAGGTCCTGCCTTGTTGCGCCTTCGTTTATAAGCGGCTGGATATCCGTTTTTGCAAAGACACCGCAGCGTGCGGCTATCGGATATATTGTCTCGTAATTTTTTGCATATTCATTAAGACCCGAGGCATCCGTTTGAAGAAGGTCTGCCATCTGGTCGATAAAAGAACCCGTTCCGCCTGCGCATATTCCGTTCATGCGCTGTTCAACACCGTTTGTGAAATAGATTATTTTGGCATCCTCGCCGCCGAGTTCGATTGCAACATCCACTTCCGGAATATAGTGCGAAAGAGAAGAAGCAACGGCAACAACCTCCTGAACAAAAGGAACATCCAAATGCTTGGAAAGAGAAAGAC
>CAVHKC010000086.1:3906-5917 GCA_963636455.1 Ruthenibacterium lactatiformans | reverse complement strand
TATATCTTAAGTGAAGATGCGTATGCCTTGCTAAATGGAGAAACTGTTGAAATACTCTTCAAAGAGAGAAATTCACAAAGGGTGCCGCTGCATACATTGGAAAATATAGTAATTTTTTCTTACAAGGGTGCTACACCGGCACTTATGGGGAAGTGTGAGGAATATGGCATACCAATATGCTTTTTTTCGCCGAACGGCAAATATTTGGCAAGTATAGGCGCATCGATAAAAGGAAATGTTTTCTTAAGGCGGACACAATACAGGTATGCTGACGGCGAGGATGTATCACTTGAAGTTTCAAGAAATATGATGTTAGGGAAATTTCATAATTCAAGGCAGGTTCTTCAGAGGGCAGCAAGAGATCATCCGCTGCAAATTGATTTAAACAAGACTTCCGTGGCAAGCGATAGAATCGCGGGATATTTGCAGCAGGCAAGAACTACAAACAATAAAGAGTCTTTGAGGGGGCTTGAGGGATTAGCGGCATCAGAATACTTCAATGTTTTTAATGAACTTGTATTGAGACAAAAGGAGGATTTCATATTTACAGAAAGGTCAAGAAGACCGCCGATGGACAGAATTAATGCAATGTTATCTTTTGCTTATGTTCTTTTAGCCAACGAAAGTGCGGCTGCACTTTTAAGCGTAGGATTAGATCCGTATGTCGGCTTTTTCCATGCAGACAGACCGGGAAGAAAGTCATTGGCATTGGATTTGATGGAAGAATTCAGGAGCATATATGCGGATAGGTTTGTATTAACGCTTATAAATAATCAAATGATAAATAAGGACGATTTCGTTGCTCAGGATACAGGTGCCGTGCTGTTTAAGGATGAAGCAAAAAAGATGTTTATATCAAAATGGCAGGAAAGAAAAAGGACTGAAATAGTTCATCCGTTTTTAAAGGAAAAAATCCCCTGGGGGCTTGCATTGTATGTACAGGCATTACTTCTGGCAAGATATCTGAGAGATGATCTTGAACAATATCCGCCGTTTTTTTGGAGGTAAAAATGTTATATTTGATAGGATATGATGTCAGTACAATAGAGAAAGCCGGCAGAAAGCGATTGGCAAAGGTAGCCCAAATATGCTGTAATCACGGTCAAAGAGTGCAAAATTCATTGTTTGAGTGTCATCTTAATGGAGCTCAGTATGTCGCGGTTAAAGCTGAACTTTTGGCAACTATAGATAAAGAAGAGGACAGCCTGCGCATCTATAATCTTGGAAACAAGTACTCCGGTAATGTAGAACACTACGGAGCAAAAGAAACTTTTGAGGCAGAAGGGAACCTGATTTTTTAAAAGCTCGCGAACCATAAGCTGTTTGGAAAATCGCAGGAGGTTCGCGAAGAAAATATGAAAGAATAAAAATAAAATCCGGCGTTTTTAATAAAAATAAAACGGCCGGTCGCAGGATATGGTTTGTTAAATTAAAAAACAACAATATTTTGCGGTCGCCCTCCGCATGGAGGGCGTGGATTGAAATAAAGTTTGATTCAGTTGCTCAGATTTTTCGGGTGTCGCCCTCCGCATGGAGGGCGTGGATTGAAATGGATTATAAGGTTAACGGTCTTGCTCAATGGTTGTCGCCCTCCGCATGGAGGGCGTGGATTGAAATGGATTAACGCTCTGGACTCGTACATTGATAAGGGGTCGCCCTCCGCATGGAGGGCGTGGATTGAAATACTTATTACCTATGTTTTATAGTACAGATAATAGTCGCCCTCCGCATGGAGGGCGTGGATTGAAATACTGATTATATGGAAGAAAATATTTTTGTTACCGTCGCCCTCCGCATGGAGGGCGTGGATTGAAATGACTCTTAACAAGATGTAAATTGTGGCCACTTTGGTCGCCCTCCGCATGGAGGGCGTGGATTGAAATCTTTGTTATTATCATTTGTTGATGTCGTGCATAGGGTCGCCCTCCGCATGGAGGGCGTGGATTGAAATAAAATTGACCAAGAAGTAAAAGGAAATGAAGTAGGTCGCCCTCCGCATGGAGGGCGTGGA
>CAVHKC010000086.1:0-3852 GCA_963636455.1 Ruthenibacterium lactatiformans | reverse complement strand
GATTATAATTTTCCGCATTGAAAAAAAGCCGTCGCCCTCCGCATGGAGGGCGTGGATTGAAATGTGACCTACTTTTTGTAGGTGCAGAAACTTTTGGTCGCCCTCCGCATGGAGGGCGTGGATTGAAATAATTAGCTGTTCTGTCCTAAACAACACGGAAAGAGTACTCGCTAATAGAAACATTCAATGGAGGCACAGAACGTGCCTTTTTTGAAATATAAGAATTTGCTGTTATAGTGATAACCACGTCATTCGTGTCATATAGTGCGAGATTCTTGAAAATATTCGTGTGAATTAGTGTAAAAAATCAAGAAAAAAATATCGATTTTTACACGAATAGAAGACAACAAAACAAATTATATTGTCAAAAATAGCAGGGTTATGAGTAGCCGTAATGAACTCTCACAACCTCAGTCAAACCGTATCCGATTTTGTAACCTTACTATGATAGATTTAAAAGCGATATGTCGGAAAATTAAGGAAGGACACCTTCCTTTGCGGGGAGGTATGCATTATGGCGAAAGAAGAACAAAATCACGCTGACGGTTTGGAAGATAAGCAGGATATTTTAAGCATTCGGGGAACAGCCGAAAAAAAAGATGAGAAGTTAGAGGAAATGCATGAAATTCTCGCAACATCCAAGATGGCAACATGGAGCATATTTTTGCTTGACGGAAAGCCTCCGAGGATGGAAGCGGATGATTTGATGCTTGAACTTCTCGGTATAGAAGATAAAAATCTGACACCGGAAGAAGTCTATGATGCGTGGTTTTCAAATATCGTTCCGACCTCATTGCAGTCAGTCAGAAGCAGTGTTGAAAAAATGAAAAACACAGGCAGTGATGAAAATACATATCTTTGGAGGCATCCTGTACTTGGTGAAAGATATGTGCGCTGCGGAGGAAACGCAAAACAGGTAGAGGGCGGATTTGTGCTTCGCGGGTATCACTATGATGTGGATGATATCGTGCGCAGGCAGAAAAAGAAGGATGAGGCACTGGCAGAGCAAGTCGCAATTATCAACGCATTATCTCAAAGCTTCAGAAATGTCTTTGCCGCAAATTTAGAAGACGGAACGGCAAGAGCCATAAGGCTTGCAAACGACTACAATGTAAGAGCAGTCAGAGAGGTTGCCGAAATGACTTTCCCGTTTGATGATGTTGTGGACAGATGGGTGCATGAAACGGTGCATCCTGAGGATAAGGAGAGAATAAGAAATCTCCTCAATATGGAAAATCTAAGAAAAATATTTTCGAGGCAGAAGCAGTATGTGGGCACATATCGAAATATCGAAGATGAAGCGGTGCATTACTATCAGTTTGACTTCAGAAGAATCGGAGATACGGAAAACATTGTTGCAGGCTTCCAGCTCATCGATACAATTGTAGAAGAGCAAACGGCACGGGAAAAGAAAGAAAAGGAGCTGACAGAAGCCCGTCTCAGAGAAGAAAAGGAACACAGCGAGGTTATCTCTGCATTATCGACAATTTATTCCACAATATTCAGAGCAGATATCAGCACTCATGAGTACGAAATATTGTGCAGCGTACCCCTTATGAAAAAGGTGGCGGCTGATACCGGAAATTTTGATAATGTAAAGGACAAGATTATCGAAGCCTTTATGGAACCGGAGTTTAAGATTCCGATGAGCAGATTCCTGGATTTCAATACACTTGCAAAACGTCTGGAAAATGTTAATACCATAACAAAAGAATATAAAGCACCCACAGGACGGTGGATGCAGTCACGGATCATTGTAAAAAGAAGAGAATCAGACGGTACGGCAAGGGAGATTCTTTATGTTGCACATGACATCACAAAAGAGAAGCTGCATGATTTTAAGCAGCAGGAGGCACTGACTCATGCTTTGTCTGCGGCACAGCAGGCAAACAAGGCAAAGACAACATTTCTAAGCAGTATGTCACACGACATCCGCACGCCGATGAATGCAATCATCGGTTTCACGGCATTGGCACAAAAGCACAGCGGCGACCAGGCAAGGGTGAAGGATTATCTCGGAAAAATAAGCACCTCCGGCACGCATCTGCTGAATCTGATTAATGATATCCTTGATATGAGCCGCATAGAGAGCGGAACGGTGAAGATTCAGGAAACGGAAGTTCATATTCCGGACTTGCTGCAAGAGCTGTATACAATAACCCAAAGTCTAATTAATGAAAAAAGACAGAAGCTTTTTATTGAAACACAGGATGTTATACACAAGGATGTGTTTGCAGACAAGCTCAGGCTTAAGCGGGTTTTGCTTAATATTATCGGAAATGCGGTCAAATTCACACAGCCGGGCGGAGATATTATCCTCAGGCTTGTTGAAAAGCCGTGCAGTTTGACAAATTATGCTTCTTATGAATTTTCTGTCAAGGACAACGGCAGCGGAATGTCAAAGGAATATCTCGGGCATATATTTGAGATGTTTTCCAGAGAACAAAGTGCAACAATAAGCGGCGTTCAAGGAGCCGGCCTTGGCATGGCAATCACCAAAAAGCTCGTGGATATGATGGGCGGCGACATAAGAGTTGAAAGCGAAGAAGGCAAAGGCTCTTTGTTTACGGTTTCGCTGAACTTGCGTTATGAAAGCAAATCTGTTAAGAAAAGTCGGAACCCATCAGAAAACGGCACGAAATCGCATGAAAAAGAAGTTCATGATTACAGCGAAAAAAAAGCGCTGCTGGTTGAAGATAATGATTTGAACAGGGAGATTGCCGCTGCGATTCTTGAAGAGGCAGGAATGAAAGTGGACAGTGTAAATGACGGCGAAGACGCAGTTTCTGCCGTCATCAATGCGGCTCCTGACAAATATGATCTGATTTTTATGGATATCCAGATGCCTAATATGGACGGTTATACCGCCACCAAAGAGATAAGAAAACTGCCTGACAGCAAAAAGGCGAATATTCCGATTGTGGCAATGACTGCAAACGCCTTTGAAGAAGACAGAAGAAAATCGTTTGAATCGGGCATGAACGGGCATATCATAAAGCCAATCAGCATTGAAGAAATCGCAAAGGTGATAGATGAAGTCTTTGACGAGAAGGAAAAGTGAAAAATTGCGGCATGTCTTTGTGGTGCAAAAATGCTTCCGGGCTTACGGCTGAAACCTCAGCCGCAAGCCTTGTTTTTATATATCTCAGAGTGTAAAATGACAAAATGAGTTTTATCGAAGCACAAAATATTTCGTATACATATCCGATTGCAGAGGATTTTGACGAATTCGAGAAAAAAACAGAAGATAAAGAAAAAAAGGATTCGGAAAACAAACAAAAGCCCGCAATCGACAAGATAAGTCTCGGAATCGAAGAGGGGCAGTTTATCTGCATTTTGGGAAGAAATGGGTCGGGCAAATCAACGCTTGCCCGCCATTTCAATGCGCTTTTAACACCTGAAGAAGGAACGCTTTGGATTGACAAAATGGACAGCCGTGACGAAAAAAACATATGGGATATAAGGGCAAAAGTCGGGATGGTTTTTCAAAATCCGGACAACCAGATCATCGGAAGTGTTGTGGATGAAGATGTTGCCTTCGGACCAGAAAATCTGGGCGTGCCGTCGGAAGAAATACAGGAACGCGTGAAAAATGCATTGGAAAGTGTCAATATGACGGAATTTGCCAAGCGTTCGCCAAATCATCTTTCCGGCGGGCAAAAGCAAAGGGTGGCAGTTGCAGGAATTCTTGCAATGGAGCCCAAATGCATTGTTTTGGACGAAGCAACCGCAATGCTTGATCCTTCGGGCCGCAAGGAAGTCATGAAAACGGCGCTTAAGCTCAATAAAAATAAGAAAATAACAGTCATAGCAATAACTCACTACATGGACGAGGCGTTGAAAGCAGACAGG
>CAVHKC010000085.1:0-5951 GCA_963636455.1 Ruthenibacterium lactatiformans | reverse complement strand
TATGCAAACTGCAGAAAAATTTCTCTCATTGCGGTATTTATCGCATCACAAACAAGGTCTGTATTAAGTGCTTCCAATAAAGTTTTTCCGGGCAGAATCTCCGATGCCATGGCAGCCGAATGCGTCATTCCCGAACAGCCTATTGTTTCAACCAGCGCCTCCTGGATTATTCCTTCTTTTACATTGAGCGTAAGCTTGCATGTTCCCTGCTGCGGTGCGCACCATCCGATGCCGTGCGTAAGTGCCGAAATATCCTTTATTTCTTTTGCATGAACCCATGCACCCTCCTGCGGAATCGGAGCATTTTCGTGTCTTGCGCCTAATGTTACAGGGCACATATGCTCAACCTCTGCCGAATAAATCATTGTTGTTCTCCTTTCACGCTGCGAACTTTTAAGCCGCACTTTCTTATATAAAGATCTATTTTCACATAACTTTTAAACATTAAAGCCGACATATCCTTTGCCATAATGAAAATATTATATTAAAATATTACCACTTGTGCTATAATTTTTAAATAATTTCAGGAGAGTTTTATGGAAAAAATCAACATCAAAAAAATTGACAAACGAGCTGTCGTTCCCACATACGGCTCGCCTTTTTCCGCCGGTGCGGATCTTTATGCATGTCTTGATGCCCCCGTTACCATTGAACCCGGCGAAGCATATCTTGTTCACACAGGGCTTTGCATGGAAATTCCCGAAGGATTTGCCGGACTTATTTATGCAAGAAGCGGGCTTGCTTCAAAAAAGGGGCTTGCACCTGCCAATAAAGTCGGCGTTATCGATGCCGATTACCGTGGTGAAATAATGATTCCGCTTTATAACCACTCAAAAAAAACTCAGACAATCGAAAATGCGGAGCGCATTGCACAGATTGTAATTACACCCTTTTTGACATGTGACTTTAATGTCGTTTCAGAACTCAACGATACCGAAAGAGGAACCGGAGGCTTTGGATCTACAGGCAGAAAGTAATGGACACATCTCTTCGCTACAGGTTTAAAAAATTCATAAACAGAGAAAATCTTTATTTGCTTATAATCCCGTTTGTGCTTTTCTACAGCGAACTTATGCTTAAGGCTTTCTCTTTGCAGCGCTTCAGTGCCTCAAATCTGCTTGGGGCTTTTTTCGGTTCGATTGCACTGGGGTTTATCTGTAATCTTATTTGCTCTGCTTCAAAGAGAAATCTGTTCAACAACTGGCTCGCTTTTATTTTTATCGAAATATCCTGTGCAGCCTGCATGGTTGAGTACTTTTTAAACGATACCTTCAACACATACATGGGAATCAGCTCCATAATAAACGGAACAGAAGGCGTTGTCGGCGAATTCAGCGATGTAATCCGCACTGTTGCAATAAACGGTGCGGCAAAGATTCTGGTGTTTGAACTTCCCGCAATAGCATATCTGCTGATTATAATTATTTTCAAAACAAAATTTTTTTCATATACCCGAAGAAGCTCTCTTGTGGTTCACTCTGCTTTGATGTTTATTATAATTTCGGCAATACTAAGCATTGTTTTCCTTTTTGCAAATCCCACGACAAAAGCAAAGCTTACAAACCAATATACTTTTGATTCTGCCGTAAAAGGCACGACTTTGCAGATGTCTGTGGCAGTGGATGTCTATTATCTTATTTTCGGAAATCCGTTCAAAACGACAATTGTCGTGCCCGAAGATGAAGGACCTGAAGAAACTCAGACAAGCACCGAAGAAGAAACAATGCCTGAAAAATACGGTCAAAATATTGTCGAAATTGATTTTGACAAGCTTGCCAAAGAATCGGACAATCCAATTATTTCAGAAATACACAGTTATGTGGGAAGCCTTGCGGCCTCGTCTAAGAATGAATATACAGGAAAATTCAAAGGTAAGAACCTTATCATGATAACTGCCGAAGCGTTCTCAAAAGAAGTCATCGACCCCGAAAGAACGCCGACGCTTTACAGGCTTGCAAACAACGGAATTGTTTTTGAAGATTTCTATCAGCCCTATTGGTACGGAAGCACCGCAACAGGCGAAATGTCTTATATGACGGGAATTATCCCGACAGACGGCATTACATCTTACTATCAAAGTGAACTTGTGGATCTTCCCTACACAATGGCCCACATGCTCGGAAACAAAGACTACAAGACCATCGCTTTTCATGACGGATATTTTGATTATTACAGCCGTAATACAATTCTTCCTCATATGGGATATTCTGAATTTTATGCCCTTGGCCAGGGGCTTGAAAATGTGGATGAAACCTGGCCCGAAAGCGATCTTCAGATGATGCAAAGCACGGTTTCTAAGTATACAAATGACGAGCCTTTCTGTGCATATTACATGTCCATAAGTGGACACTGCAACTATACTCAGGACGGCAACTTCTTTGCAAGAAAATATAAAGATGCCGACTTTTTGAAAAACAGCGGTCACTCAGAAATTGTAAACGGATATCTTTCAGGCAATCAGGAGCTTGAATATGCACTTGAATATCTTGTGAAATATCTTGAAGATGCCGGCATTGCCGATGATACGGTGATTGCAATCACTGCCGACCACTACCCTTACGGCCTTACCGAAAGTGCCGCCTGGGGGACAGACCAAAATTATCTTGCCGAGCTTTACGGTTATGACCCTCAAACTCATCCCGAAACAGACCACAACGCCTGCATAATATGGTGCGGTGAAATGGAAAAAAACAATGAACATATCGTTGTTTCGGAGCCTGCATACAGCATTGATATACTTCCTACTCTTTTAAACCTTTTCGGTGCAGAATATGACTCCAGGCTGCTTCCCGGAAGAGATGTCTTTTCGGATGCCGAAGCCTTGGTTATTTGGCCCGATTACAGCTGGCTTACATCAAAAGGCTATTACGACTCGCAGACCGATAAATTTACGCCAAACGAAGGCGAAGAAGTTCCGGACAGCTATGTGACACGCATAAAAGCACAGGTTGCAAACAAGATAAACTATTGCTCGGTAGTGCTTGATTACAACTACTTTAATCTTGTTTTCGAGAAGAACTAATGCCGCAATTTAGGCTGTGCAAATTAAATTTAGTGAATTTTTCTTTTGTGTTTTTAAAATAATTGTATATTATTTTTTTATTTTCACGCTTATAATATTGTCACTTATTTTGTACGGAGGTTCGTATTATGTCATTGGAATTATCAAAAAAAGCTCTTGAAGTAAAACCCTCTTCAACACTTGCCATAACAGCAAAGGCAAAAGAGTTGAAAAACATGGGCAAGGATATCGTCGGATTCGGCGCAGGCGAAGCCGATTTTGACACGCCCGAACACATCTGCACGGCAGGCAAAAGGGCTATAGATGACGGCTTTACAAGATATACTCCGGCTTCCGGAACAAACGAACTCAAAGAAGTCATCTCGAAGAAATTCCATGATTTCAATCATATTGATTATTCGACGGCTCAAATAGTAATATGCAACGGCGGAAAGCAGGCACTTACCAACACTTTCAAAGCCATCTTAAACCCTGGCGATGAAGTGATTATCCCTGCTCCGTTTTGGCTTAGCTATCCCGAAATGGTAAAGCTTGCAGGCGGTGTTCCCGTGATTATTTACTGCAAAAAAGAAAACAAATACAAAGTCACGGCTGATGAACTTGAAAAGGCATATACGCCCAAAACAAAGGCTCTTGTCATCAATTCTCCAAGCAACCCTACGGGTATGATTTATTCTCAAAAGGAGCTTGAGGCAATCGCTGATTTTGCCAAGGAAAAGGACATATTTGTCATATCTGATGAAATATATGAAAATCTTTGCTACGGTGATGAAGAACCGATAAGCATTGCCTCTTTGAATAATGATATATATAAAAGAACAATTACTGTAAACGGCCTTGCAAAAAGCTATGCAATGACGGGATGGAGGATCGGCTATCTCGGTGCTTCAAGGGACATTGCTTCTGTCATCGGTGCGGTTCAGTCTCATGAAACAGGAAATCCCAACTCTATTGCACAAAAAGCCGCAGTTGCTGCAATTGCAGGCGATCAGACCTGTGTTCGGGAAATGAATCAGGAATTTGACAAACGCCGCAAAGAAATCTACAAAAGAGTCTGCGAATGCAAACACCTTTCTGCAATCGAGCCTCAGGGCGCATTTTATGTTTTTGTTGACGGCAGCGAGCTTATCGGCATGAAATATAAGGGCGAGGAAATTAAATCCGCCGCACAGGTTGCCGCATACCTTCTTGAAGATTTCGGAGTTGCGGTTGTTCCCTGCGCTGATTTTGGCTTCCCCGACCATTTCAGGCTTTCTTATGCAATTTCTACCGACCAGATAAACAAAGGCATGGACAGAATCGCCGCATTCTGCGAAGCTGTAACGGCATAGGATTGGTGAAGAGTTATGGAAAAAAAAAAAGAAAAAAACGCACAGCTATTTGAAAGAAAAAACAGAGAATTGAAATACAAAGGAAAGATTTTCGATGTATATCAGGATACTCTCATTACACCCGAAAACAAAGAAGTCAAGTGGGATCATATCGGCCACAAAGGCGCAGCGGCTGTTGTTGCCGTAACCGATTCTGGAAAGCTTCTTATGGTCAGACAGTACAGAAATTCTTTTGACAGAATTACTCTTGAAATTCCGGCAGGAGGACGAAATACCTCTGATGAAGACACTAAGGTTTGTGCTGCCCGTGAGCTTGAAGAAGAAACAGGCTGCAAAAGCGATAACCTTGAATTTTTGATTTCTGTCGCAACTGAAATTGCTTTTTGCAACGAAGTTATTGATGTTTATGTTGCAAAAAATCTTATCCCTTCGAAACGAAATCTTGATCCGGACGAATTTATTGATGTTGAGGAATACTCTGTCGATGAGCTTCTTGAAAAAATCTATTCCGGTGAAATACAAGATTCTAAGACTGTTGCCGCAATTTTGGCATATAAAGTTAAATATATAAAAGAATAGTTGTAGGGCCGGATTTGTTGAAATACGGCCTTTAAGCTCTTAAAAATAAAATAAATTCTCTGCAGAATTATCCCGTAATTATCTCACCGGCTTACGGCTTTGCAGCTTTAAGCATCTCCTGAAGCAGCTCTTCTTTTTCAGCTTTATAGACAAGCCCCCTGCAATAAGGTATTACAGGCTCAAAAGGAATCACACACATCGGTTCAAACATTGCGGCCGAATTGCGTGACAGAATGTAAATTGCACCTTCGTTGCATACTTTCAAAATGGTTTCGGGAGAATACGGTATCCCTTTCAAATTCCACTGAAAGCGTTCTGCATACTTTCTGATTTCCCTTGTTGCACTGCTTCTTGATGTCCAACAGAAAACCCGGCGATCGCTCAAATCCTCCGGCCTGATTTTCGTTTTCTTTGCAAGTTTGTGGTTTCTGCGCATAACACAGCAAAGATTATCCTCTATGATTTTTGTGTAACAAAAACCTCTTTGATAAATCTGATCGTTATCCTCATATTCCAAAAAATCAACATTTCCGTCCGCAAGCATGGCAAAATTTTGTTCATGCGTATTTGCCGACGACATAATCTGCTGTATTTTGAAATCAGAATTCTGTTCCACATCCATATACCAGTTGAGCATATTGGTGATGCTGTACATGGCAATTTTTATTTCGCAGTAATTTTCGGAATGCACTCTCCTGCACTCCGCCACGATATCAAGATATTCCTGATGCAAAACTTTCATTCTGTTGTAAAAAATCTGCCCCGGTTCCGTAAGCTGCAGTCCTTTGCTGGATCTGTAAAAAATAGGCTCACCAAGCTCAAGTTCAAGCGAATCTATCTGCTTTTTCAAAGCCGTCTTTGTGGTATGCAAAGCCTCTTCCGCTTTCGTAAAACTGCCTATCTCGGCTATCATCAGAAAATTTTTTAATTGCACCGTATTCATAAGCCGACCTCCGATATGCTTTTTGTTTCTGATGTTAAGACATAAAACTTTTATTTTTAAAAGCCTATCACAAGGG
>CAVHKC010000084.1:5125-5952 GCA_963636455.1 Ruthenibacterium lactatiformans | reverse complement strand
AAAGAAGGAATGTCTGCAGCCGGCCGCAAAAGGCGGTGAGGAAATTTCCAATCACTGTTCTTTAGAAAATAATATATCGCCTGAAAAACAAAACGAAATCTTTGTCAGTGCCGAAACGGGCGAGAATATTTATGAGCTTAAAGAGCTCATAGGAAATCTGGCAAAAAAGTCGGAAAAAGAAAGACACCTTGCAAAAGACTTGATGAAAAAAGGCGACATCGTCGTGCTGGTTACGCCAATCGACGAGTCTGCGCCCAAGGGCAGGATGATTCTTCCGCAGCAGCAGATGATCAGAGAAGTTCTGGACAACGATGCGATAAATATCGTTGTTCAGGTTGGTGAACTGAAAAGTGCGCTTGAGGCACTGAACAAAAAGCCTGCAATTGTGATAACGGATTCACAGGCGTTTGAAGAAGTTGCAAAAATTGTGCCGGAAGATATTCCGCTTACATCCTTTTCCATTTTGTTTGCAAGATACAAAGGCGAGCTTGAAGAGCCTGTAAGGGGTGCGTTTGCAATCGACAGTCTGAAGGACAGCGGCAAAATTCTTATTTCCGAAGGCTGCACGCACCACAGGCAGTGCAATGATATCGGAACGGTGAAGCTTCCGCACTGGCTTGAAGATTATACCGGAAAGAAATTTGAATATGAATTCACTTCCGGAGGAGAGTTTGCGGAAGATCCGAAAAAATATGCAATGGTAATCCATTGCGGGGCGTGTATGCTGAACGAACGCGAAGTGAAAAGCAGAATCGCAAGGTGCCGTGCGGCGCATGTTCCGATAACGAATTACGGAATAGCAATCGCACATATGCACGGAATTTTGA
>CAVHKC010000084.1:0-5115 GCA_963636455.1 Ruthenibacterium lactatiformans | reverse complement strand
TATAGAAAATTTTTGAAAAAAATGAAAAAAAGCCTTGCAATGGGCTTTTTTTTCGTGTATGATGGGCAAGCTGTGACATGATAGCGATGAAGCGAGAGGTTACTGCAAGGCGAAATCCGAAGCAGATAGTTCCGTGGAGCGAATGTCAATTTTCAAAACTGGCGACAAGTCACTGTACCGACAAACTGTCCGCCGCTTGTGGCGGAGACGACGTGTAGAATGCGTAAACTTAAGAAATTGGCCAAAGGCATAAGCCAATTTATTTTAAGGAAGAGGCGCGACACACACGGGAGAGTGTACAGTCACCACTTGTTGTACGGAAAGTAAAAGTACAAATAGGAGGCGACTTTTTTAATGGCAAATCAAGTAATGAGAATCACACTCAAGGCTTACGATCACAAACTTATTGATCAGTCAGCTGAGAAAATCATCGAAACTGTAAAGAAAAACGGTTCCAAAGTGAGCGGACCGGTTCCTCTTCCCACAAAGAAGGAAGTTGTTACCATCTTAAGAGCTGTTCACAAATACAAGGATTCCCGCGAACAGTTCGAGCAGAGAACACACAAGAGACTCATCGATGTTATTGCACCTACACAAAAGACAATGGAAGCACTGTCAAAATTGGATATGCCTGCAGGTGTATATGTAAACATCAAAATGAAAGAAGCATAAGCAGCGCTCTGTTCTAATTAGAATGAACATCCACGACGGGGCGAAGTGAATTCAAAAGAATTTAACCGTCTGCGATAGGTGTTCCGCTGTAGTTTAACAGGAGGATTTAATAATGAAGAAAGCTATTTTAGCACAGAAAATCGGTATGACGCAGATCTTCAACGAAGACGGCGTGCTGACACCGGTAACGGTTCTTCTTGCAGGACCTTGTGTGGTTACACAGGTCAAGACAGAAGAAAAGGACGGCTATGCAGCTGTTCAGGTCGGATTCATGGACAAGAGGGAGACATTGGTAAACAATCCCGACAGAGGGAAATTCGACAAAGCAGAAATTCCTTACAAGAGATTCATCAAGGAATTCAGGCTGGAAAATACAGCAGACTACAATGTAAAAGACGAAATCAAGGCAGATATTTTTGAAGCCGGCGACAAGATTGACGTAAGCGCAATCACAAAGGGAAAAGGCTTCCAGGGTGCGGTTAAGAGACACAACCAGCACAGAGGACCCATGGCTCACGGTTCCAAGTACCACCGTCATGCAGGTTCAAACGGTTCTGCTTCCGATCCGAGCAAGGTTTTCAAAGGAAAGAAAATGCCCGGACACATGGGAGCAAAGAGGGTTACAATCCAGAACCTTGAAGTAGTTAGAGTTGATGCCGAAGACAATTTGATTCTTGTTAAGGGAGCAGTTCCCGGACCGAGAAAAGCTTTGGTGGAAGTTCGCGAAGCTGTTAAGGCATAACGGAAAGGATTTGGAAAGGAGGAAAGTCAGATGTCAAAAGTATCTGTATATAATATGGAAGGCGCTAAAGTCGGAGATATCGAACTGAAAGCGGAAATCTTCGAAGCAGAAATCAAAGACCACTTGGTGCATGCGGCAGTTACTGCACAGCTCGCAAATCTGCGTCAGGGAACACAAAGCGCCAAGACACGTTCTGAAGTCAGAGGAGGCGGAAGAAAGCCTTGGAGACAAAAAGGAACAGGGCATGCACGTCAGGGTTCGATCCGTGCACCGCAGTGGACAGGCGGCGGAGTTGTATTTGCTCCCAAGCCCAGAGACTACGAAGTAAGGCTCAACAAGAAAGAAAAAAGAGCAGCCTTGAAGAGTGCATTATCATCAAAAGCCAAAGAAGAAAAGATTTATGTTATCGACAACATCAAGGTTGATGAAATCAAAACAAAGACAATGGTTAATCTTTTCAATAAATTGGAAGTAAGCAAGGCGCTGGTTGTGCTTAAGGACAACGACAAGAGCGTTATATATTCGACAAGAAATATACCCGATGTCAAGACTGCCCAGACAAATACGATAAATGTGTTTGATATTCTCAAATATGACAACATCGTCATTGACAAGGCGGCATTACAAACAATCGAGGAGGTGTACGCATAATGGCTGATATTAAATATTATGATGTAATCCTTAAACCGGTTATTTCTGAAAAGAGCATGAACCAGATGGCAGACAAGAAATACACATTCCTTGTGCATCCGGATGCAACAAAGAATCAGATTAAAGAAGCCGTAGAGAAGATGTTCGAAGGAACAAAGGTGGCAAGCGTAAATACGATGAACCGTCATCCCAAGACAAAGAGACGCGGATATATTTACGGAAAGACAGCAGAAAGCAAGAAAGCCATCGTGACGCTCACGGAAGAAAGCAAGGATATCGAAATCTTTGAAGGTCTGTAAGAAACAGACGGCTATACGCGGGAACAAGCGTGATATTAAATGTTCAGATGAAAGGAGATAAAAATGGGCATTAAGACATTTAACCCATATACACCTTCGAGAAGGCAGATGACTGCTCTTGATAAGAAGGAAATAACGAAGCATGAGCCTGAAAAGTCACTGCTTTCGGTAAATAAAAAGAATTCCGGACGTAACAATCAAGGAAAGATAACCGTCAGACATAAGGGCGGCGGAACAAGAAGACAGTACAGAATCATCGATTTCAAGAGAAACAAAGACGGTATCCCCGCAGTTGTGGCAGGAATCGAATATGATCCCAACCGAACCGCAAACATCGCACTGCTCAAATATGCAGACGGCGAAAAGAAGTACATTATCGCACCGCTTGGACTTACAGACGGCATGGTCGTAATGAGCGGTCCTACGGCAGAAGTTAAAGTCGGAAACTGCCTTCCGCTCGAGAATATCCCGATCGGTACAGAACTGCACAACATCGAGTTATATCCCGGAAAAGGCGGACAGCTTGTAAGAAGCGCAGGAAATTCGGCACAGCTTATGGCAAAAGAAGGAAAGTATGCAACGCTCAGACTTCCTTCAGGTGAAATGAGAATGGTACCTATTATCTGCAGAGCAACGATCGGACAGGTCGGCAATGTAGAACATGACCTTGTAAACATTGGTAAAGCAGGCCGTACAAGAAACATGGGCATCAGACCTACAGTAAGAGGATCGGTTATGAACCCGAACGACCACCCTCACGGCGGTGGTGAAGGAAAGACCGGAATCGGACGCCCGGGTCCTTGCACACCTTGGGGTAAACCTGCTCTTGGCTTAAAGACAAGGAATAAGCATAAACAATCTAACAAGTATATCATCCGTCGCCGCGATGGTAGAAACATGAAGTAAGGAGGTTTAACCCAATGGCAAGATCATTAAAAAAAGGTCCGTTTGCAGACGAAAGTTTGCTTAAGAAGATAGATGCAATGAACGCAAGCGGTGACAAGGGTGTCATCAAATCCTGGTCACGCCGTTCGACAATATTCCCCAGTTTTGTCGGACATACAATTGCTGTTCATGACGGCAGAAGACATGTGCCTGTATATGTAACTGAAGACATGGTAGGTCATAAGCTTGGCGAGTTTGTGGCAACCAGAACATACAGAGGACATGGCAAGGACGAGAAGAAGTCCAGATAAGCAAATATTTCGAAAGGAGGCTTAATCCATGGCAAAGGGACACAGAACACAAATTAAAAGAGAAAGAAATGCGGACAAGGACACAAGACCCAGCGCAAAACTTTCATACGCAAGGATGTCTGTTCAAAAAGCTTGCTTCGTACTTGACGCCATCAGAGGCAGAGATGTTGATGAAGCAATAGCTATTGTAAAATACAATCCGAGATACGCATCTACGGTAATTGAAAAATTATTAGAATCGGCGGTTGCTAACGCTCAGAACAACAACGGTATGAGCCCGGAAGATCTTTATGTAGCGGAATGTTACGCTAATAAGGCTCCTACAATGAAGAGAGTACAACCCAGAGCACAGGGAAGGGCTTATAGAATCGAGAAGAGAACAAGTCATATTACTATTGTGCTTAATGAAAGGTAGGAGGACGAGATGGGACAGAAAGTTAATCCTCATGGTTTGAGAGTAGGAGTTATCAAAGGCTGGGACTCAATGTGGTATGCAGAAGAAGATTTTGCGGACAACCTCGTTGAAGATTACCGTATCAGAGAATTCCTCAAAAAGAAATTATACAATGCCGGAATCTCAAAAATCGAAATCGAAAGAGCTTCCGACAAGATGCTCAAGATAAAGATTCATGCGGCTAAACCCGGTGTTATCATCGGAAAAGGCGGCGGAGAAATCGAAAAACTGAGAGCTCAGGTAAAGAAGTTTATCGGCAAGGACGCAATCCTCGATATCATCGAAGTGAAGAAGGCCGACAAAGAAGCACAGCTTGTTGCGGAAAATATCGCACAGCAGCTTGAAAACCGTGTTTCATTCAGAAGAGCAATGAAGTCGGCTATGAGCAGAAGCCTTAAGGCAGGCGCTTTGGGAATCAAGGCATCATGCTCGGGCCGTTTGGGCGGTGCCGATATGGCTCGTACAGAGTTTTATTCAGAAGGAACCATTCCTCTTCAGACGCTTCGCGCTGACATCGACTATGGTTTCGCAGAAGCAGACACAACCTATGGTAAAGTAGGCGTTAAAGTCTGGATTTACAAAGGTGAAGTGCTTCCCGTAAAAGGAAATAAGGAAGGGAGCGAGAAATAATCATGTTAATGCCAAAAAGATCAAAACATCGTAAGCAATTCCGCGGATCGATGAAGGGCAAAGCAATGAGAGGAAATACCATTGCATACGGCGATTTCGGTATCGTTGCCACAGAGCCCGGATGGATTACATCAAACCAGATTGAAGCTGCCCGTGTTGCCATGACAAGATATGTAAAGCGTGGCGGACGAGTATGGATAAAGATTTTCCCCGATAAACCGGTTACGGCAAAGCCTGCTGAAACTCGTATGGGTTCCGGTAAAGGTGCTTTGGAATATTGGGTAGCGGTTGTTAAGCCGGGTCGCGTTATGTTTGAAATCGGAGGCGTATCCGAAGAACTGGCAAGAGAAGCGCTGCGTCTTGCAACGCACAAATTGCCTGTTAAATGCAAGATCGTTTCCAGAGAAGACTTAGAAGGCGGTGAAGCAGATGAAAACTAATAAATATTTAGAAGATTTAAGAACTAAAACC
>CAVHKC010000083.1:5227-5968 GCA_963636455.1 Ruthenibacterium lactatiformans | reverse complement strand
GTCGGAACAGCTTTGAAATCCTGCGGAAGATTAAGCAAATGATAAAACGAAGAATTGGTAAGCGCAAGATCCGAAATCAGAACATCACCAACTTTGCAGGAAGGGTCAATGCTTCCTGCCGTTCCGACACGGATGATTCTGTCGATATCATAGAAATTAAATAGTTCGTGGGAATAAAGGCCCATCGCAGGAATTCCGATTCCGCTTGCCATAACACTTAAAAATGTGCCTTTGTAATAGCCGGAATAACCTTTGATTCCGCGGATATTATTAACCAGTCGTGAATTTTCAAAGAAATTTTCGGCAATAAACTGCGCACGCATGGGGTCGCCGGGCATAAGCACCGTTTTTGAAAAATCCTCTTTTTTTGCCGATATATGTGGTGTGGGTATCATTCGTTTCTCCTTGTTATTTTACTTTTAATTCGTCATATATTTCGCGCCTTGAAACGCCTCTTTCAGAGGCAGCAAGCTTCATTGCTTCTTTTTCGCTCATCCCGCGGTCGGTGTAGAGTTTTACATGCTCGGCAGCGGACAATTTTTTCCATTCATTCTCTGCAAGAGATTTGAGCCTAGCACTGTCGGCACCTTCGATCAGCACGACCATTTCTCCTTTGGGTTCTTTTGTTTCATAAAGCTTTATCGCCTCGCAGACAGTCAGAGAGAGTACTTCTTCATGAACTTTGGTAAGCTCACGGCAAATGCGGATATTTCGGTTTCCAAGCACCGAGTAAATCTCGGC
>CAVHKC010000083.1:0-5217 GCA_963636455.1 Ruthenibacterium lactatiformans | reverse complement strand
GCGGTGCTTCGTAAAGAACGATTGTGGCAGTTTCCGAAGCAAGCCTTGCAAGGTCTGCGCTTCGTTCTTTTTTATCCTGAGGAAGAAAGCCTTCGAAAAAAAATCTGCGGGACGAAAGGCCGGACATTGAAAGAGCGGTTATTACGGCACTTGCACCGGGAAGTGAAGTGACAGAAATTCCTTCTTCAATGCACCTTTTCACCAAAACCTCGCCAGGGTCCGAAATCCCCGGAGTTCCCGCATCCGTAACGAGTGCAATATCTGTTCCTGCATGGAGCTTTGCAATAAGTTCCTCGGCCTTTTCATATTTATTATGTTCGTGATAGCTTGTAAGCGGCGCCTTGATTCCATAGTGATTCAAAAGCCCAAGGGTGTGTCGGGTGTCCTCAGCGGCAATCAAATCCACACTTTTCAGGCAGTTTAAAACCCGAAGCGTTATATCTTCAAGATTTCCTATGGGTGTTGCGCATATAAAAAGCTTTCCGGCCATGGAAGCCTCCGTAAGTTAAGTCTTTTATTAAAATCCGTATATTTCATGGATCTCATTCGTATATACATTTTTTTCTTTGTATATAATGATTGGCTTTTCAATTGTCATCTGCGTTCGCCCGCCAAGTACGGCCTCAATAAGAATCATTGCGGCGGGAGAGTCGCTGTAGGAATGAACAGTCTTCATCCTTTTTGGCTCAAGCTTGTATTTTTTCAGCGTTTCAAATATTTCCGCAAGCCTTTCGGGGCGATGAACAAGGTACAGCCTGCCGCCGGGCTTCAAAAGCAGAGCACTTTGCCTTGCGACATCATCAAATGTGCACAAAACCTCGTGCCTTGCGATTGCCTTTTGCGAGCTTGGGTTTACAATGCCCGAGTCGGCTTTTATGTACGGCGGATTGCATGTTGCAACATCGAATGCTGATTTCCCGAACAGCAAAGAAGCCTCTTTTATGTCACCGTGAACGATCTTGATTTTTTCTTCAAGATTGTTGAGCAAAACGCTTCGCCTTGCCATATCAAAACTGATGTCTTGAATTTCAAGCCCGGTAATGCTTTCTGCCTTTGTCTTTGCATAAGTAAGCAGCGGCAAAATCCCTGTTCCGGTGCCCAAGTCTATCACATGCTCGCCTTCTTTGACCGAAAGGAAGCCGGAAAGCAAAACGGCATCCATGCCGAAACAAAAAAGATTTTCGTTTTGAATGATTTTCAGCCCGTTTCGTTCAAGGTCGTCTATCCTTTCGTTTTCGAGAAGTTCGGCATTCATCAGTCTTTTTCCAATTCTTTGAGAGCCTCAAGTTCTTCGGCCGTTAAATTGTCTTCTATCTTGCAGTGTTTGCATTTGTTTTTGCGTGTGAATTTAAGGTCGCCGGGGTTGTATTCCCGTGCCTCTCTTTCGTCATTGTTCAAATCCACGATAACACGAATCTTTTGCCGCAGAATGTTGACCGAATCAACAACACCTCGGAAGCCGTCTTCTGTTACGGTTTCATCTCCGATATGCGGAAGTCCTTTGTTCAATTCAAGATATGTTTCTTCTTCATATTTGATGCAGCACATGAGTCTGCCGCAGCAGCCTGAAATTTTCGCCATATTGAGCGAAAGATTCTGGTCTTTTGCCATTCTTATCGAAACAGGCATAAATTCCGACTGGAAAGAGTGGCAGCAGTATTCTCTGCCGCAGATTCCGAATCCGCCCATAAGCTTTGTTTCGTCACGCACTCCGATCTGCCTGAGCTCGATTCTCGTTTTGTAGATTGACGCAAGGTCTTTTACAAGCTCTCTGAAATCAATGCGGCCGTCTGCCGTGAAATAAAAGAGAATTTTGTTTCCGTCAAAGGTATATTCGACATCGACAAGCTTCATCGCAAGACCGTGCTTTGCGATTTTTTCAAGGCAGACATCAAATGCCTTCTTTTCCTTTTCTCGGTTTTCGGCATTTTGATTGTCGTCTTTTTCCGTTGCGATGCGGATTAGGGGCTTCAAAGGTGCGACAACTTCGTCATCGGGCACATCCTTGAGGCCAATCACGACATCGCCGTATTCAATGCCCCTTGCCGTTTCTACAATTACATGCATTCCCTTTTCAATATCCGTATCATTCGGGTCGAAATAGTATATTTTCCCGTTTCTTTTAAATCTGACTCCTACAACTTTTATCATATATATTCCTTTCAAATTCGCCTGTTATGCGCCTTTCTGCAAAAAGCCTCTTATCTTAAGAAGAAGACCGCAGAATGCGGCGGCTGCACCGACATTAAATGCGAGTTGTTCTCGGGCAGCTTCTATGCCTTCGCAAATATCATTCAGATTCTCGTATGAAAGCACGGAAGCCTGGGCTTTTATGACGGCAGATTCGTCCACAAAATAAAGCCTGAACCCGTCGGCTGCTTTTTTCACAAGAACATCCCTAAACCAGAGCATCATGGTGTCCAAAACCTCATCGGTGTCGGAATCGGCAAGAGCCTGAGCTTTTGTTTTCACTTCAAATGCGTCCATAGAAGAAAGCGAAGCAAGCAAAAAAGATATGGCATCTTGCGTGCTTGCGTCCTTCTTTTCGGCAAGCTTTTTTGCAAGCCCCAAATTCCCGTGCGCATAAGCTGCAAATTCCGCAGCCTTTGATTCACTGATTTTGCAGTGCTTCACAAGAAAGTCCGTCACTACATCATCCGAAATCAATGCAGTTTCAATTTTAATGCACCTTGAGCGAACTGTTTCAAGAAGCCCGTCCGAATTTGGCGTGAGCAAAAAAATTACTG
The DNA here is from genome assembly GCA_963636455.1 of Ruthenibacterium lactatiformans. Classification (GTDB taxonomy): domain Bacteria; phylum Bacillota; class Clostridia; order Lachnospirales; family Lachnospiraceae; genus RGIG5612. The sequence continues at coordinate 2,470 of CAVHKC010000083.1, read as the reverse complement.
CATAGGCGGGCGGCTCTTCAATTGTTTTCAGCAGTGCATTTTGCGCATTTTCGTTCATGAGGTGCGCATCCTCGATTATATAAATTTTATATGGTCCATAATAGGGCTTTGTGTCTATTGTGCCAACGACCTGGTCGCGAATTTCTTCAACACGAATCAAACGGGGCTTTTCATGTGTTACCCTGATGATATCCGGGTGATTTCCTGTCATGGACTTTTTGCATGCAGGGCATTTTCCGCACACCAAAACACCGCTTGAAGGACACAAAAGTCCTGCGGCGATATTATCGGCAAGAACGGATTTTCCGCTTCCTGAAGGTCCGCTGATTATGTATGCGTGCGAAAGTTTCCCCGCATCAGTTGCCTTGCTGAAGTATTCTTTATTTTTTTCGTTTCCCAGAAGTCTTACAAACTCTGACATAGAGCGATTATAACATAAACGAGATGATATTTTCCATGCAATCTTCAACCAAACGATTGTCAAATCTCGTTTCTATTCCGGCTTTTTTCAGATTGGCTTCGCTGAAGTCTTCTTCATCGGCAAGAAAACGGCGGCACACTTCCGCATAACCGGGATTCTTTCTTTTTTCCTCACGTTCAATGGCACGCTTCAGGCGAATGCCGTCATCGACCTCGATATATATGGGAATGACCGCTGTTGCACCGTAGTGACTGCGCATTCTGATATAAGATTCGAGCGTGCCGATATAAAGATAATTGTTTTTTTCGATATCAATGTTCGAATCATCGATTGTGAAGTAATACCAGTCTCCGTACACAGTATGATAAACACGGGACTCGATGAGATTCCCCTCTTTTCCGGCTTTTTCCAGAACCGATACATCCGAAAAATGATATTCGACTCCGTCGGTTTCGCCTTCTCTCATCGGCCTTGTCGTGTGTATCACATAGGGTTTCAAATTGACTCTGGGGTCTTTAAGAAGCCTTGTATACACGGTGTCCTTGCCGGAAGCGCTTTTTCCTATTATCACATAAATTTTTCCCATGATATCCCTCTGTATATGATGTCACCTGATTTCTTTTAAGCAAAAATAATTTTGTCTGGCGATATGCCGTTTTTTGACGGCTTATTATTGCGAAATTTCCGAATCAATTTTTGCAACTGCTTTTGCAAGCCGATCAAATCCCAAGGCGGTGTCTGCAAAGGAGGTCATTGCCATTGCATATCTTTCGTCATGCTTTTCAAGCTGCAGACCGAAATCGTTAACCAGTCTGAAATAAAGCTCATTGCCCGAGATTTTTTTCGGAATCAGCATTATTTTTGCCGTATCGAGTCCGAAAATATTATAGCGGCCGATGATGTCGTTATCAACAATGCCGATATTTTTGTTTTGCGAAAGAGCGTGCCTTGCCTCTTCTAAAAGTTCGAAATATGCTTTGAAGCATTCTGGGTGGTTTCGTGCATTTCTTATCGCATGATGAATGCTTGCCATGAGGATATACGAAGGTGATGTTGTCGTGAACACCAGAAGCTTTTCTGCAAAGCTTTCGGCAAGATTTTCATTGTTTACAAAGGCCATTGCCGTCTGATTTAATGAACCGAGCGTCTTGTGCAGGCTGTGAACAACAATGTCTGCGCCCAAATAAAGTGCGGATTTTGGCATTCCTTCGCAAAACGGCAGGTGTGCTCCGTGCGCTTCGTCAACAATCAGATAAGCATTATGCGCATGAACAATTTCCGCAATGCGTTTTATATCCGAAACAAAGCCCTCGTAGGAGGGCGATGTCAGGATAAATGCCTTTATTTTCGGATATCCGCGGAAAGCATTTTCGACTTCTGCGGGTGATATCGCACCATAAGTTCCTGTAAGCGGAACCCATGCGGGAGCAAGTTCGATGACCTTGCGGCCCGAAAGCTTTGCACCGTTAAAAACCGAACAATGGCAGTTTGCAGCCACAAGCAAAGCACCGTCTTCGGGAATGCACGCAGCAGCGGCAAGGTTGCAGGCAGTGCTTCCGTTTACCGATATAAAAGCATGAGCCGCACCGTAGAGCTGTTCGGCCTCGTTTGTTATATCTTTTAATATCCCGCAGGCACGGTGAAGATCGTCAAAGCCTTCCACCTCAGTTATATCCATTGCATAGGCCTGTTTGGCTTCTGAGGCATTGAAAATTCGTTTGTGCCCGGGCATGCAGAACGGATATATGTCTGATTTCGAATATTCTTCGAGTCTTTCAAAAAGTTCTTTTTCGTTTTCTTTTCGATTATAAGTCATGCGAAGATTTTAGCAGTAGCAAAAGGAATTTGCAAGAAAGGGGCAAATCCGTTGCGGCCGTGCGTTTAAGTTGCTAAAATAAACGCAAATGTTTTTGACTGAAACGCAGCGATTTTTGTGGCGGATTCAAACTGAGAGCAGCATCATATTGGAAAAAGAAAGATAAATAAAAGGTTCGAAAGAAGTCTGAAAATTGTAATTTTTAATAAGAAAGAAAAGTATATGATATATAT
>CAVHKC010000082.1:0-5976 GCA_963636455.1 Ruthenibacterium lactatiformans | reverse complement strand
CCTACGCCTGCAAGGATATAATCGACGACTTGCCTGCTGCAATGGATAAGTACGGTATTGAATCTTTTTAATGAGGTTTACAAATAAGTGAAGGTATAAAAAAGAGCAAAGAGCCAAGCGGCGAAAGAATAAAATGTGAGCTGTAAAAAAGTTATTGGCTGCTGAAAAGGCAGAAAACAGCATAAGTGAAAAATTGGAAACATTGGAAAGGAAACATACACAATGGGAAAAGATGTAATTGTTGCATGTGATTTCAGCAGCAAAAAAGAAACGCTGGATTTTTTGGATAATTTCAAAGAAAAAAAACCTTTTGTGAAAATCGGCATGGAGCTTTTCTATGCGGAAGGGCCGGATATCGTAAGAGAAATAAAAAGCAGAGGACATAAGATTTTCCTTGATTTGAAGCTTCACGATATTCCAAATACCGTAAAAAAGACGATGAGTGTTTTGAGGGACTTGGATGTGGATATAACAAACCTTCATGCGGCAGGAACGATTCCGATGATGGAAGCCGCGCTTGAAGGGCTTACAAGACCTGACGGCACAAGGCCGCTCCTTATTGCGGTCACGCAGCTTACATCGACAGACCAGGAACACATGGAAAGCGATTTGCTCATAAAAGAGCTGATTGAAGATGTCGTCATGCATTATGCAAAAAATGCTTATAAAGCGGGGCTTGACGGCGTTGTCTGCTCGCCGCTTGAGGCAAAGTCAGTGCATGAAAAAATCGGAAACAAATTTCTGACAGTGACGCCCGGAGTGAGATTTCCCGAAGGCGAAGCAGGCGACCAAAAGCGTGTCATGACTCCCGCACAGGCAAAAATCGAAGGCGCGGATTTTATTGTTATGGGAAGACCGATAACGCAGGCAAAAGACCCTGCCGCAGCTTATGAGCGTGCATTGAAAGATTTTGTAATGTAACGGAAATGCCAATTCAAAATGAAAGGCTTGGATTTTAAAACAGGCTCAAGACGGCAAAAATTAAAATATCCTGCGGACATCTTATTGGATTTCAGAAACAAGGATGCATTTCAAACTTATATAGAAAAAAGTTTACGACAGCAAATATCAGGAGGGAAATATGGAAACGAGAAAATTGATTGCGGAGGATCTGCTTAAAATACAGGCGGTCTTTTTCAGACCCGAAGAGCCTTTCACATGGGCAAGCGGAATTAAAAGCCCTGTATACTGCGATAATCGCCTTACGCTTACGGCACCTGAAGTAAGAAATGACGTGGAAAACGGCCTGTGCGAAATAATAAAAGAAAACTATCCCGATGTCGAGGCTCTGATGGGAACATCAACTGCCGGAATTGCACATGCGGCAATTGTCGGGCATATTATGCAGCTTCCGATGGGATATGTCCGCTCGGGTGCAAAAGATCATGGCAGAAAAAATCAAATCGAAGGCAAACTCCTTCCCGGGCAGAAGGTTGTTATTATCGAAGACCTCATCTCAACAGGCGGAAGTGTGCTTGAGGTGGCAGAAGTTCTGAAAGAGGCAGGCGCAGAGGTTTTGGGAATAGCTTCGATTTTCACTTACGGAATGAAGAAAAGCCTTGAGCGTTTTGAAGAGTTCGGAATAAAAAATGTAAGCCTTACAGACTTTGATGAAATCGCAGAGGTTGCGGCAGACAACGGATATATTAAAAGAGAAGACATTGAAAAGCTTATTAAATTCAGAAACAATCCTTCGGATGAAAGCTGGATGAATTAGGAGAAAAAATGAGAAGCGTAATTGACATTACAGATTTTTCGATTGAAGAAACGGACGAGCTGATTCATGCGGCAAAGGATATTATCGAAAATCCGGAAAGATATGCTGCGGCATGCAAAGGGAAAAAGCTTGCGACACTGTTTTTTGAGCCTTCGACAAGAACAAGGCTTAGCTTCGAAGCGGCAATGCTTGAACTGGGCGGCAGCGTTCTTTCGGTGACGGGGGCGGCTGCAAGCAGTGCGGCAAAAGGGGAGTCTGTTGCGGATACCGCAAAAATCGTAAGCTGCTATGCGGATATTGTCGCAATAAGGCATCCGCTTGAGGGAAGTGCCTATGTTGCGGCAAAAAACGCATCGGTTCCGGTTATAAATGCAGGCGACGGCGGACACTGCCATCCGACGCAGACAACAGCCGACCTTCTTACGATAAACAGACGAATAGGAAGATTTTCAAATCTTACCATAGGCCTTTGCGGGGATCTTCTCTACGGAAGGACCACACATTCGCTGATAAATGCTCTTTCAAGATATGAAAACAACAAATTCATTTTGATATCACCCAAAGAGCTTGCACTGCCTGAATATGCGAAAGAAAAGCTTGAACAAAGCGGCTGTGCATATGAAGAAACCGATAATCTCGAAGCTGCAATTCCGAAGCTTGATGTGCTTTATATGACAAGAATTCAAAAGGAACGCTTTGAAGATGCGGCTCAATACGAAAGACTCAAGGACAGCTACTGCCTGACGGAAGAAAAAATGCATGCTGCAAAAGAGGATATGTGCGTGCTTCATCCCCTGCCGAGGGTGAATGAAATTTCGGTTAAGGTCGATAAGGACAAAAGAGCGTGCTACTTTGATGAAGCTCTGAACGGAAAATACATGAGAATGGCTTTGATTTTGAAGCTTTTAAGAGATAATGAAACTGAAACGAAAGAGATGAAGAGGGGCGAAACAAGGCATTTTAACCCCGATTATCTGCCGGAGGGTGCTTCAAGAATCGAAGCCGGCACAAGGAAATGCGCAAACCCCAAGTGCATAACAACGGCAGAGCAGGAGCTCGAACAGCTTTTTGCCGACGGAAAATGCATTTACTGCGAGCATTGAAGTCGGGAATCAAAATAGGCTTTTTGACCTATTTAGGATAAAATTTTATGTCGGAAAAAATGGTAAGAAATTTTAGATTTTGATTGAAAACCGCCCGGCAGAATGCTAACATTACTAAGGTAAAACTTTTATTGTTGATGCTTGAAAAGCAGACAAAAAAATTAAAAAGGAGAAATGAAAATGAAGAAAAAATTGTTCGCAATCTTGCTTGCGGCAGTAATGGTAACAGCATTGCTTCCCACTATGGCATTTGCAGATCCGGAGGATGCAAATTTAAATGCATATTCCGTGACTGTTGGTCAGCCTGTAGCAGGACAAAAACTGGATTATGTAGCTTCAGCGGTTGCCGATCCTACGGGTGCAATAGTTGAAAATTCAGTAGATGTAACATGGTATAAGCTTCTTGCCACAAGCTATAGTACCGAAGATAAAAACGAGTGGACGAAGGTGACTGATCCGGAAGAGCTTGCAAGTTCTGATTATTTGTATGATGTTGAAGTCAAGACAGAACTTACCAAAGAATACTCTCTTTCAGATTCTGCAGTGATAAAGCTTAACAATACGGAACTTACAAAAAGCGAAAAAGATGTTGAACAAGGATATCTTGTTGATGACGGCTATGTGATGATGTACGGTCTTTTCAATTGCGGTGCTGCCGAGAAAACACAGGTAGACCAGTTCAGTGCATTGGTTAATGAACCGGAAGCTGGAAAAACATTGAATATCAATGGCGTTTCGGTGTCTGACCCTGAGGACAGCGTATTAATCACAAATGTAACATGGTATAAGATTCTTGCATCGGATTACAAGCTTGGCGGACAAAACGAGTGGAGCCTGATTGAAAATCCCGAACAGGAAGTAGCAAGCTCGATTTATCGCTATGAGGCTTGTGTTGAAGCTGAAATCCAGGACGGATATGAGCTTGGCGAAGATACTTGGTTAACGCTTAACGGTGTTCAGCTTCAGGATTTGAAAGGCAATACAGAAATAGGATATGTAGAAGATGACGGACATTTGTTCTTATACAATATCTTTGATGTGACTGCACAGACAAAATACTTAACGAAATTCTGGACAATAATCAGTGTACCTCAGGTTGGAAAGACATTGGATTTTGCTCCCCAGGCAGATATTGAGCCTCAAGGAAGCATTGCAATCCAGGGCGTAACATGGTTCAAGGTTCTCAAAGACCAGTACGGCACTGATGATGAAACATGGGTTGAGGTTAAAAAAGACGAAGTTGCAGATGCAAAATACTTATATGCGCCGGCGGTAGAATGCCTTTTGGGTGAAGATTATGCAATTGCAGAAGATGCGTCTATAAAACTCAACGGTAAGCTTCTTAAAGAAGCTGACGAAACAAGCGACTCAGGATATTTCGTTTCCGAGACAGGCGCTGTAATAGTTACCGATGTTTATGAGCCGCTTGCAGCAGATGCTCCCTCAACGGACGGAAATCCCAAGACAGGTGACAACAACAGCATGTTCCTGTGGATTGCTTTGATGGCAGCAGGTGCAGCAGGTGCAGTATTTGCAGGAAAGAAGAAGTTTTCAGGCAGATAAAACAAACTGAAAACAGAATCTAAAAAAAATCAAGGGCATTGCCGCAGCAGGCAGTGCCCTGTTTTTTTACGGTATTTATGCGGAAAGCGAGTGAAAAAAACATACAGAAAAACAATGTAAAAAAAGTGTAAAATTTGTGCGGTTTTTGGTTGACATTCAAACGGCATAGTGGTATTTTTTTGAAGTAAAAAAAATATTGTCAAAGCTTGAAAAAGCAGACAAAGAAATGCAAAAGGAGACACGAAAATGAAGAAAAAATTGTTCGCAGGCGTGCTTGTGGCAGTGATGACAGCAGCATTGCTTCCCACTATGGCATTTGCAGAGCCTGAAGGACAGGAAGATCCTGTTGAAACAAAGGAAGTAACAAGCTATTCGGTAAATGTAGAAGAGCCGGAAGTTGGAGAAGCACTGAGCATACTTGTTGTTCAGGCATCAAATCCTGATGAGAGCGTAATAGCTGATGATATTACATGGTACAAGGTTCTTGGTTCGGAATACAACATCGGTGGAAAAACTGTATGGACCGAGATAGAAAATCTTGAAGAAGAAGAAGTAAGCACAGATTACATCTACAGTGTCAGCGTTAGGGCTAAGGTTCAGGAAGGCTATGCACTTGCAGAGAAAATTGCAGTAACACTTAACGACACAGAGCTTTCAAAAATTGAAGGCGATGAAGAAGAAGGATACAAGGTTGATGATGGATATATCACATTGACCAAGTCTTTCAATGTATCTGCTGAAACAAAATATGTAACAAAGCTTTGGACAATAATCAGCGTACCTCAGGTTGGAAAGACATTAGACTATGCACCTCAGGCAGACATTGAGCCCCAGGGCGGAATCGCAATTCAGGGTGTAACATGGTACAAGGCACTCAAAGAGACTGTAGGCACAGATGATGAAGCTTGGGAAGTAGTTGAAGAAGGCGAAGTTGCAGATGCAAAGTACTTATATGCACCGATGGTAGAATGCAAACTCGGTGAAAATTATGAGCTTGCAGATGATGTTTCTATAAAGCTTAACGACGTTGTTCTTTCAGATGATGACGAAGAAGACGCTTCTTATGTTGAATCAAACGGCATGGTACTCATGACAGATGTTTATGAGCCCCTTGCAGCAGATACACCTGCAACTACTGAAACAACAACAGCTGACGGAAATCCCAAGACAGGCGACAACAACAGCATGATCCTTTGGATCGCTTTGATGGCAGCAGGTGCAGCAGGTGTTGCATTTGCAGGCAAGAAGAAATTTTCAGGCAGATAATAAAGCCAAATGAAAATTAAAAACAAATAAAAGTTCAGGACATTGCCAAAAAGGCAGTGTCCTGTTTTTTAGGAGTTTACTTGTATATTTTGACTGAAAATATAGTTAATGAAAAAAAGAATTTTATAAAAAAATCCACTTGCATTATTGCACGGAGGTGTTATAATTTGCACCATGGTTTATACAAAATATGCAAAATAAATGCATAAAACAAGAACAAATATTCAAATCGCATGAATAAAAGCAGGACATGCGAAAAAACGGAATGAATGAAAGGAAAAGAAAATGAAGAAGAAAATTTCAGCAATAATTACATGCTTGCTTCTT
>CAVHKC010000081.1:2137-5978 GCA_963636455.1 Ruthenibacterium lactatiformans | reverse complement strand
GTTCTGATACAATGTTTTCATCTCATCCGTAAGTCCCGAACGATCGCCTGCCGTTATTGCAGCAAAAAATCCTGCCTTTTCTTCGTCTGCAGACTCTGCAAAAGACAGCATGATTTTTTCTTTGAAATCGTAAATCAGTTTCTTTACGATATTATATTTCGAGCTTTTTATTTTTACATCGGTCGCCTTGAGTTTGAACGAAACGCCTATGGAATGATAATACTTTTCTTCGTCAAAATTTCCATAATTTCTTGCCTTTGAAAGCTTATATGCCGTTCCTCTGACCAAAATGATATTTCCCGGGTTTATTTGGCTTATGTCTGTGCCGTCGTTTAAAATCGCAATAATTTCCGAAAACAAAACTCCTTCTTCGGTCTTTGCATTTTTAAGATAGATATTGATATAACTGCCTGTTTTTGCTATTTTGTCAACTTTTCCTGAAACGGTGATTTTCTGCTTGTTTTCAAAATTTATACTGCTGTATTCAGTTGTTTTTGCCCCGCACAATCCTGCGCCCAGCACAAATGCCGCAGCAGCAGCCGCTATTATGATATATTTTTTTCTTTTTGCTTTTAAGGCCTGGTTTCGGCATTCATCTTTGGTGTTATTTCTGTTTGCAGCGTGATTTGTTTCTTTTATTTCTTTTGAATGCTCGTGCTTTTTTGATAATTTGGGCTTTAAAAATAAAGCACATAAAAACAGCACCGCAAAACCAATCGATGCAGCAAAAGAAAATTTCATATAAAGGGAACTGATTATTCCGAGACACAAAGAAGCCGCCAAAAGCAGCAAAGGGCGTTTGAACATAATAAAAATTTTTCAAAACCTAAAAATGTATGAATTTAAGAATGTTTAAGATACAGGCACAAGCCTTGCCCGCACCTGTTATTTATTCGGAACTTCCTCGACATAATCCATATTCCTCGATATGGGTTTGGAAAGGTCGAAGGTTTTGTGAAGAATCACATTTGATTCGCCGTTTACAAGGAACTGCACATTTGTTACATAAACAAGCTGGCAAAGGGAGTTTACTATTGAATAGATCATTAATTCGTCTGTTACATTTATGCTTTGCTCCAGGAAATTTTCGCCGAAGTTAACATAGCATGTTCCTTTTGTTGTCGTAACACCGACAAGCTCCACCTGAGAATCCAAAGTTCTTACGCCGGCGCCTTCTCCGGGACCTGCAATAAGCTGCTGAAGAATGTATTCTTCAAGCGACTGATTTTTATTGTCCAGTGTGAAATTATAAGTGCTCGGCACAAGCTTTGTGCCCTGATTGTTTGCAAAATAAACCTTGAGAGTGGTTTCCTGCTTCAAAAGGCCTTCATCCGAAAGAATCAAATTCACATACTGGCTTGAATTCATTATTCCGACTTCGTTTCCTTCCGTATCCGTTATCGGCTGTCCGTCCACCGTGAATTTGACTGAGGTTATACCCTCAACCTGAGCTAAAGTAAGCACCACGCCTGCCTTCAAAATCAGTTCCTGGACATTCGTCATGTTCGAATATCCGCTTCCGAAATCAAGCGTAACTATTTCTTCTTCTACCTTGTAGCCGTTAAAAGAAACCTTTTTAGGAAGCGGCGAATAATGAATTCCGTCTCCTTGTTCTTCGTCAAAAAGCTTGTAAAGCAGCTCTTCGACAATTTCATTTGTTGTCTTTTTATCCTTATCGGGCATTGAATATCCAAGATAAACGACATCATCGTCCGTGCTGTTTGAGTAATAAATAAGATAATCACCGGCCTTTGCATTTTCCGAACCGCATGCGCACATCGCAAACAAGCTTGCCGCCGCAAGCATAACTGCCATTATTAAACTGATGATGCGTTTGTGCTTTTTCATTTTACTCTGCAATTTTTATCAGCCGTTTTCGGCTGTTTTTTCTCTGTCCGGAGTTACCCATGTAAGTGGAATCTGCATATTGAATGTAGTTCCTACACCTTCCTCGCTGTAAAGCTTGATATTACCGTTATGTGCAAGCACAATGCTTTTTGTTATCGCAAGTCCCAGCCCCGTTCCGCCGGTTGCACGATCCCTTGCTTTGTCCACACGGTAGAATCTGTCAAAAATGTGCTCCTGGGCTTCTTCCGGAATTCCTATTCCGCCGTCTTGGATTTTGATATAAAAATATGACTGATCCGCATTAAGAGAAACATGCACCCAGCCGTCGTTATTGTTGTACTTAATGGCGTTTTCCACAAGATTCATGAATGCCATCGAAAGCTTTGTTTCATCGGCTTCCGCAACAATCGTTCTGTAGCTTTCCAAAACAAGCTCTATGTTTTTCTTTTCCGCAAGCGGCCTTACAACCTTAAGTGCGGACTCAAGCATTTTGTTGATGTTAACCTGAGAAATCGAAAGGCTTGTCTTGGCATTATCCATTTTCACAAGCTCCAAAAGATCCGAAATAATTCGGTTTTCACGGTCGATTTCCTCCACAATATCCTGCATGAATTCACGGTAAAGTTCAGCCGGCACATCTTCTTGCTGCAGCAGAGAATCTGCCAAAACCTTCATGGACGTCATCGGTGTTTTAAGTTCATGCGACACATTTGAAACAAATTCCTGCCTTGAATCCTCAAGCTGATTTATGCGGTCTATCATCGTGTTGAAAGAATCCGATATTGCCTTTACTTCCGTGCATCCCGCAAGCTCGATTTTTTCCTTTGTCTGGGCATTTCCGATTTCTTCAATCGTTTCATCGATATTTCGGAACGGTTTTACAACCTTATATGACATAAATATGGCAAAGAATATTACAAGAATAACAAGAATAACCGTTATTGCCGCACCGAAGACCCTTATATTGGACATTGCCGTCATAATATCCGAAATCGGCTCCGTTGCAAACAATACATATCCTACTTCTCCCGTGTTTGCATTAAGCACCGCCTGTGTGAAAATAAGATATCCGTTTTTTTTGTCGGCATAAGACACATTTGTTCCGTTGAAACATTGGTTGACATCCTGAGAAATGCAGATTTTTCCTTTGTTTATCTTGTATGTGTCGTTTATTATATTGAAATTGCTGTCGATAATCTGGATTCTGTTAGCAAAAATTCCTGCCATATCATTGACAAGCGCATTAAGTTTAGCATCGTCAATTCCGTTTTCGGTCGTTATTGCCTGCGATATGTAGGTTGAAAGCATGGAATATCTCGCACTGACATTTGTCATGCGTGTCTTTATGACTGTATCTTCTGTAACCTGCAGAAATGCGATTTCAAAAAACACAAGCGGCAGAATGCCCAAAACAAGTATAATCAGAAGTATTCTGAACCTCAGGCTTTGGAAAAAATCTTTACTGCGCCTTAAAATAGTAACCAACTCCCCACTTTGTGTTTACATATTCGGGCTCTTTGGGATCTGCTTCAATTTTTTCTCGGAGTCTTCTTACATGAACATCAACGGTTCTTATATCGCCCGGATATTCATATCCCCACACTATGCTCAAAAGCTGTTCCCTGCTGTAAACCTTATTAGGATTATTGACCAAAAGCTCAAGAAGATCAAATTCCTTAGCCGTAAGATTAACTTCTTTTTCTTTGATGAAAACTCTGCGGCCCTCGATGTCCATAAACAAATCGCCTTTGACAATCTGCTTTGCAGGCTCATCTTGTGCCGATTTTTTCACTCTTCTTATGAGTGCCTTTATTCTGGCTTTTACTTCAAGAATATTGAAAGGCTTTGTTATATAGTCGTCTGCCCCGTATTCGAGTCCTAAGATTTTGTCCATATCGCCGTCTTTTGCCGTAAGCATGATAATAGGCATATTTGAAAATTCACGGATTGCCTTGCATACCTCGAACCCGTCTAATTTCGGAAGCATAACATC
>CAVHKC010000081.1:0-2127 GCA_963636455.1 Ruthenibacterium lactatiformans | reverse complement strand
CAAAAGCACTATGTCATACTCTGTCTGCTTTGCCTTTTCTACGGCTTCTTCGCCGTCATATGCACATTCAACCTCGTTTCCGTCTTGTTCCAGCGAAAATTTTATGCCTTTAACAATGCTTTTTTCGTCATCAACGACCAATACTTTACTCATAACAAAAATCCAATCAGACTTTAATATAATCCTTTATTTTTTCATAAGAACTCTCGGCTATTCCCGAAACATTCATCAAATCTTCTTTCGTTTCAAAGCCGCCTGCGGCTTCTCTGTATTCGATAATGGCTTTTGCCTTAGTCTGTCCTATCCCGGGAAGCGTCATAAGCTCTTCTTCTGCTGCAGTATTTATATTTACCAAGCCGTCATCCGCACTTGCCGCTGTTTTTCCTTCGTAGGAGCCGCTTTCTGCATCTTCTTTGCTCGGTATATAAATCTGTTCTCCGTCTGTGATTATCCCGGCAAGATTTATATATTCAGCGGCGGCATCTTCCTTGAGCCCGCCTGCCCTTTCAACTGCTTCGTGAACTCTTGAACCTTCGTTTAAATAATAAACGCCCGGGGATACAACACTTCCGCAGACATGAACGCAGATTCCGGCTGATTTCGTTTCTTTGGCTTCCGTTTCATCTTCAGACTGCGCCTTTGTTGTTTCTTCTTCTGTAAGCACAGCTTCTGTGACATCATTTGGCGCCTTGTTTGCGCTTACCGTGAAGATAACGCCTGCGGCAACAACAGCAAGCAAAACCAGCAATACCTTCATCAATTTTTTGTTTTTCATGTTCTCCTCCTAATCGATAAGGAAAAGAACCACCGACATTTATATTTTACATATTTTTTTTTAATATGCAATATTTCTGTAATTTTTCCGTAATTTTATCAAAGGAGGTGGTGCATTTGAGTAATATAATAAATTGAGGAAATCAAGGAGAAAAAATGCAGAATAAAGAGCCGGACTGCAAATGCAGCCCGGCTCTTTTTTTATTTCAGCTTAAAGATTTGTTATTTCACCAATCTTCCGGCTGAATCAAAGACATAAGTCTTGCCGTTTATTACCTGCTTGCCTGTAAGCATTCTGCCTGTTCCAGGTGCAAAGTAGCGGGTATAACCGTTTATCTTCTGCCAGCCTGTAAGCATCTTGCATGTCTTTGCATCAAAGTAACGCCAGTAGCCGTTTATCTTCTGAAGACCTGTGAGGGCTTTTCCCGTGCCGGCTTCGAAATAGTACCAGCTTCCGTCAACCTTCTGAAGTCCTGTTACCATTCTTCCGTTGCCTGATTCAAAGCAGCGTAAGAAGCCGTTTACTTTCTGCAAGCCTGTAAGCATCTTGTATGTCTTTGCATCAAAGTAACGCCAGTAGCCGTTTACCTTCTGAAGGCCTGTGAGGGCTTTTCCTGTGCCCGCGTCAAAATAGTACCAGCTTCCGTCAACCTTGTTGAGTCCTGTTACCATTATTCCGCTTTCTTCTTCAAAGCAGTACCAGAATCCATTTACCTTCTGAAGGCCCGTAAGCATCTTGCCTGTCTTCGTATCAAAGTAACGCCAGTAGCCGTTTGCTTTCTGAAGGCCCGTAAGCCTTACGCTGTTATCTGAATACAGATACCAGCTTCCGTCAAGCTTAATAAAGCCCTTCAGTCCCACTTCACATCTGTCACACTTGCCGTCGCCGTTTTCATCGATATGTCCGAGTGCAGGGAGATCCTCAATATCTTTGTATGTCTTTTCTCCGCAAATTTCGCAGACATATTCCTGCTTTCCGGGCTCTGTGCATGTCGGCTGCACAATATCACTTTCTACAAATACGTGTTCCTTATGTTCCCACGAAAGAATCGGATATCCTCCGTGGTATTCCGTGGTGATATTCCTGAAGCTGTCGCCCAAAGTGCCTGCAAGCACCTTAAGTTCTGCTTCTGTCTTTTCTGCATCGTCTCCGATATGAAATTCCTTATTAGCTTTGACTCCTCCGCAGAGTTTTTCCGATGTGCCTGCAAGTGCGTAGGTGTTTTCGGCAGTGAAATCTACTGAAATATAACCAACTACGGCGCCTGTCATCGGTGCAGCAGACCCTTGAGTATTTCCTGTTCCTTTGACTGTACCGGAATTATATGCATTTGCAATCTTTTTGCATGTGCT
>CAVHKC010000080.1:0-5996 GCA_963636455.1 Ruthenibacterium lactatiformans | reverse complement strand
CCTACAAGGTTTCGGCAGACAATTATGTCACAAAGGAAGGCGAATTTACGCTTACCACAAAGGGCATGACGCTTGATATCGAGCTTGAAGAAGATACTTCGGACGGAAAAGTCACTGTAACTTATGTTTCAAACGGCGGTTCGGGCGTGGCATCCGTAAGAGCATCACTTGGAGATCTTTTGGAAGAGCCTGCTGCACCCGTAAGAACGGGCTATGTGCTTGAAGGCTGGTACAAAGAAAGCACGCTTACCACAAAGTGGAACTTTGATGTAGACAAAGTAACGCAGAAGATGTCACTTTTTGCGAAGTGGGTTCCTGCCGAATATAAGATTCAATATATGTTCGGCGATAACGAGATTACGGGGCTTGAGCCTGCGTCATATACTTACGGAAAGAAAGTAAGCTCGCTTCCTGTTCCCGAAATTGCAGGATACCATTTTGACGGATGGTATTCGGACAAGTATTTCACAAAAGAAGTGACATCAATCCTTCCCGGTGAAACAGGAACCAAGATTTTATATGCAAAATGCGAAGCAGATCCCGGTGAATATACAATCACTTTCAACTCAAACGGCGGAAGTGATGTCGAAAATTTCACAGCCGGAAGTGCGACAAATTACAAAATCACAAAGCCTTCTGACCCTGAAAGAAAGGGATATAATTTCACAGGCTGGTATACAGACGAAAGCCTCACAACCCTTTGGGATTTTGAAAACGGAACTGTTAATTGGCACAAGACTCTTTATGCAGGCTGGGAAGCAGGCGTTTATCCGATAACTTATATTTCGGAAGGGGCAGTACTTACGGGCCTTACTCCCATAAGCTATACTTATGACAAGGCTGTCATGACGCTTCCTGTTCCCAAGAAAGACGGATATACATTCAAAGGCTGGTATTCTGATGAGGCACTCACAAAGAAGGTCACATCGCTTCCTGCAGGAACAATAGGCGAAAAGACCTTATATGCAGGCTGGGACGAAGGAATAAACGAAGTTCCAGATGACTGCGATTATGAAAAAGGAAATTATGAAACCGACTATGACGGTGACGGATATCCCGATGTTTCGGAAGACGGATATACGCTTATCTATGATCAAGACGACTTGGAAGCAATCCGTGAAAATGCCGTTGATGCGGCATCTGCAAGAGCAAAATATAATGCGGGAACGCTTAAGAAATACCGTCTTGCAAAGAGCATAATGCTTGCCGGAGAATGGGATATTCTTTCGGGAAGTGCATATTTTGCGGGCGAATTTGACGGTGCGGGTCATATGATCGCAGGAATCAACCTTTCGCTTCCTTCGACAGGCTCAAGCTTCTTCGGAAAGACATATTATGCAACCATAGAAAACCTCACAATCGCAGGTGATATAAAAGGAACATCATGGGTTGGCGGATTTACGGGCGAGTCATATTATACGACTTATAAAAATCTTGTTAATTACGCTAATATCGAATCTTCGAACAAGAGCTGCGGAGGTATTGCCGGTGCTGCTTATCACGGAACATTTTATCAGTGCAAAAACTACGGAAACGTAACATGCACGGGTTCTGTCGATAATCCCACCTGCATTTACGCAACAGGCGGAATTGTGGGAGATTCTGGCTTTAACGCAGAAATAACAGTTGAAGAATGCATAAACTACGGTGAAGTCACAAACTCAAGCGGAACGCCCACGGGCGGAATTTTGGGTGATTCTATGAGCTCTGCAGCTGTTGTCAAAAACTGCTACAACATGGGAAATGTTTCTCAGACAGGAACAAATTACACAAACCATATATATGGTACAGCCGCAGGTATTGTCGGATATTTCAAATATTTGGGCGTGATGAGTGGCTGCTACAATGCAGGCAATGTATATTCTGCAAAGACTGTCTACGGTCACCGTGACAATGACGGATATGATTATCTTACGGCAGGTCTTGCATTCTACGGCGGTTCGCTTCCTTCGGAAACGAAAAACAATTACTACCTTGCAGACACGACAGATTCTGATATTGCAATCGGAAAAATCACGGTTGAATCAGCTGTTGAAGGATATGTTTGGTATTACACATTATCAACAGAAGGAAGCTTCGCATACAGTGCCGCAAATGATTACAGTGCCGTGATTGCGGGGCTTGGAAGTGCATATAATGCTGATACAGACGGAACTTTAAACGGCGGCTACCCGGTTCTTAAATGGCAGGGCGGAATAAGCCACAATGTTAAAGTCAATGTCACAAACAAGCTGACAGGAAAGGCTGTTGAAGCAGAAGTCTTTGTTGACGGTGCTTCAATAGGAAAAGGAAGCTCGCTTTCGTTTGATTCAAACGGCGGATTCATAAATTACAAGGTTGTTCCGACAGGCGAGAACGCAGATGCTTTCAATACTTTGGAAGGCCGTGTATATGTTGCAAATGATGATGTTGTTATCAATGCGGCACTCGAGCCTGTAACTTACAGCCTCACCTTGAATGTAACACCCGCATCTTCCGATGTTTCGCTTACACATGATACATTGGGAACAATCGAGCCTTCTGGCAAGGTTGTAGAAGGCGATAAGGCTGTATACACATATGTCCTTGCAAACGGTGCGGCAGCAGGCGGAAGCTACAGCTGGAGCGCATCTGCATACGGATATGTCACACAGTCGGGAAAGGCGATGGCTCTTTCGGATTCTTCTGTTGATATAAGCCTTACAGAAGATGAATATCAGACGATTTACTTTGATATTGCACCTTCAGATGCCAATCCCTCGATTGTAGTTTCGGATTCAAAAGGAAATGTTATAGCACCGTACAGCGGAACGACATATCACCTTTTGGACGGTGATTATACTTACGAAATCAGAGCAGAGGGATATTACACGGTTAACAATTCGCTTACCATACCTTCCGCAAAAACAACAATAAGCATTACGCTTGAAGAAAATATCGGATGGTCCGGCGAGGCAGACACGACATGGTATGACGCAAGTCTTAAGGAATACCATATTTCAACAGCTGAAGAGCTTGCAGGGCTTGCACTGCTTTCTTCTCAGACGGTTAATAATGTAAACTTCAGCGGAAAGAAGATTTATCTTGATGCAGATATTGAGCTTTTGGACAAGGCGTGGACGCCCATCGGAACATACAGTTATGACAATGTAACGGATTTCCAGGGAACATTCGACGGCCAGGGCCACACGATATCGGGGCTTAATGTGCAGACAAACACAAGAGCAGGTCTCTTTGCTTCGGCATACAAGGCAGTAATCAAGAATCTTACGGTTTACGGAAAAGTTGCAAATAACTCAAAATCAACGCCTTATGCAGCAGGAATCTGTGCTTATGCAAAAGGATGTACTTTTGAGGATCTGACAAGTTATGTTGATGTTTCGACAACAACATATAAGGCAGGCGGTATTGTCGGCGATATCGCAACAGGCGGAGCAACAACAGTTGCAAGATGCGTAAACTACGGAACGATTTCATCAACAGGAAGCTTTACGGGAGTTGCAGCATATGCTCTTGGCGGAATTGTGGGCTGTGTAAGCCAGTATGGCGCAAATTACAAAACCAATATTCAAAACTGCGTAAACTACGGAGCGGTTTCGGCACCTGGACTTCAAACTGTAGGCGGTGTTGTCGGTGTTGTTAAGGCAGCTTCCGGAACGCAGTATCTGACCATGACAAACTGCATGAATGCGGGAGATATTTCGGCAGGCACAGAAGGCTCTTATATCGGAGGCGTTGTAGGATATCTTGCAGGCTCATCTTCAATATCGGTTTCAAACAGCCTTAATATCGGCTCTTTGACAAACACGGCTTTGACCGAAGCTTCCGATACTGCTTACGGCGGAATTTTAGGTGCTATGTCAAGTACGGCTGCTTTGTCAAACAACTACTATCGTTATGATACGGCAAATATAGGAATCGGCGGTTTGGGCGATGCGGACGGCGCATGCACAAAATTCGGTGAAGATGGCAATTACGGTTATGATGATGTTGTTGAAAAATTGGGTGATGCCTACACCTTAACGCCTGAAAAGGAACCTATTCTTAAGTTCCTCCTTGCAGATTCTGCATATGACATAACTTTTGATGTTTCGTATGATACGACAGAAAATCAAAGCGACGAATACAGCCTTGATATAACGCTTAAGGGAACAGAAGAAGAATATCCCGTTGGAAGAGACGGCAAGGTTTCGCTTCCTAACGGAAAATACTTCTATACAATAAGCCGCATAGGCTATGAAACTGTTTCAGGATATTTTTCCGTAAACGGCGGAAATGTCACAATTCCCGTGACAATGAAGGCAGTAAAATATCCTCTGACAATCAAGGTTTCGCCCGAAACTGCAGATGTTG
The DNA here is from genome assembly GCA_963636455.1 of Ruthenibacterium lactatiformans. Taxonomy (GTDB): domain Bacteria; phylum Bacillota; class Clostridia; order Lachnospirales; family Lachnospiraceae; genus RGIG5612. The sequence continues at coordinate 1,664 of CAVHKC010000080.1, read as the reverse complement.
CGGTTTATAACGGTTCGGGAATCACACAGGTTCCTTTATCAAGCGAAAACGGAATTTTTGAATATGAAGTATATAACGGAACATACACATACAGAGTTTCGGAATACGGATATGCCGATTCTACGGACACAGCCGAAATTTCGTTTGAAGGCGTTCAAAAGAATGTAACGCTTAGCGAGCTTGAAAAGAAGAATGTAAGCTTTAAGGCAGTAGATTCAACAGGCGCAGAAATTGACGGCGCAGCCTTTACGATTTACCAAAACGGCGAAAAGATAACACAGCTTGCCGCAGGCGAAAAAACAAAGCTTTATGCAGGAGTTTACAGCTATATTGCAAGAGCCGAAGGCTACAAAGCTTATAAGGGCGAATTCACTGTTGCAAATGATGAAACATTCACGGCAACAATGGAGAAGAAGGAAGCCGGAAAAACGGATTCTGACACTTCGTGGTACAAAGACAATCCTTCGGCAGCCGAATTTGTGATTTCAACACCCGAAGAATTGGTTGGATTTTCTGACCTTGTCAATGACGAAGGCGTTACATTCGAAGGAAAGAAAATAAAGCTTGCCGACAATATCAATCTTTCGGACATTGCATGGGATCCTGTAGGATCTTACGGCGGCGGCAAATTCAAAGGAAGCTTTGACGGCTGCGGAAATGTCATCACTTTCACAAACGGAAAGCTTGAAGGCAGAGAAGGAACTTTCGGTCTTTTCGGATATGCGGAAGGCGCAGAGATTTCAAACCTCATTTTGAGAGGAAATGTTGCCATAACAACAAAGAATGACAGCACAAGCGCATCAATCCTTTACATAGGCGGTCTTGCAGGATATGCACAGGATACAAAGATTTCAAAGGTTTCAAACCAGATGACAATCAATGTGAGCGCAACAGTGGGCTCCGCAGGCGTTTTGGATGTCGGAGGCCTTGTCGGATGGGGCACGGCTCTTACGCTTGAATCATGCAGCAATGTAGGTGATGTAACATCTAAGATTGTTTCGCTTGAAAATGGCAAGAACAATATTGTTATTGCTTATTCCGGCGGTCTTGTGGGACTTGCAAATGCAGTTTCAACAAATCTTTTGAATGTAACAAACTGCTATAATGTCGGAAATATCACTGCGGTTTGTGAAAATATTTCATGTGCTGCAGGACTTATCGGCGTGATAAACAGCAGCGACAGAGCAGTAACAATGAAGAACTGCTACAACGCAGGAACAGCCACTGCTCAAAAAAGCGCCGCACTTTGCACAAGCAGCTCGATAAGCGGCTCATTAAGGAACAATTATTTCCTTGATAACATGACATCGATTTTCGGAACTGAAAAGACGGATTCCGAGCTTAAAGAAGAAAGCATGATTAAGCTTTTGGGAAGTGAATATGTTTTCGTAAACGGAAATTATCCGATGCTTTCATGGGAAAGCATTGTTACGGATATCGAAGTTTCTGAAAATCCCGACAAGTCGGAATATGAAGACCTTGAAGATTTCGACGATACGGGCCTTGTTCTTAAGGTTTATTACGGAGATGCTTACGAGCTTGTAACATCCGGCTGGTCTGTCAAGGACGGAAAGGAATTGAGAGTTGACAAGGAAGGTTCTGAAAAAATCTCGGACGGTGTTTACAAAGTGCCGGTAAAGGTTGTATTCCACGGCATTGAAACT
>CAVHKC010000079.1:0-6022 GCA_963636455.1 Ruthenibacterium lactatiformans | reverse complement strand
GTTCAAATTATTCAAACGGCGGATACAGTTCAAAAACGCCATACAAAAGAAAAGCAAAAAAGACCTTTTCTTTTGTATGGCGTTTTTGAACTGTATCCGCCGTTTGAATAATTTGAACCCTTAGGCTGTGACTGCATTGCTTCTGCTTTGCTTTCCTGTGCGTTGCCCGGTTTTGAAGCAGGCTGAAAGAAAAAATCGAGGCGCACACCGATACGCCCCTCAAAAAGTTTCTTTTCAAGGAACTCTTCCATGTTTTTAATATTTTCTTTGCTTAGGGCGTCCTTTGACGAACAGGTGTAAATGTCCAAATATTTACCCTTGTCGGTACGAACGATTCTTTTCACTTCAACATTTGCAAATTGCAAATTCAGTTCGGCACATTCTTTTACTTTTGGGAATACTTCATTAAAAATCATATATCTTCATCCGGTTTCCAATTGTCAAGTTCAAACTTCAAAGCGTTCAAAAGCTCGCTTTCGGGCAGTGTTTTTATTATCTTTCCTTTTTTTATAAGCAGGCCTTTTCCTTTGCCGCCCGCAATTCCAAGGTCAGCTTCTTTTGCCTCACCGGGTCCGTTAACGACACAGCCCATCACGGCAAGCTTCAAATCCAGATCGTAATTTTCCGCCAGCTTTTCAACTGCATTTGCAAGCGGAATAAGGTTTATCTCCGTTCGGCCGCATGTGGGGCATGAAATTACGGTTATTCCCTTGTGCAAAAGTCCGAGATTTTTCAAAATCTTTTTTGCCGTATAAATTTCCTGCACAGGATCGTCCGTAAGCGAAACCCTGATTGTGTCTCCTATGCCTTCATGAAGAATTATTCCGAGTCCCACGGCTGATTTAATGCTTCCTGACATCAATGTCCCTGATTCTGTGATGCCAACATGCAGAGGGTGATCTGTTTTTTCCGAGATTATTTCATGAGCTCTTATGCTCATAGGCACATCGGAGCTTTTTATGCTGATTACAATGTTGTCATAATCAAAATCCTCGATAATCCTTGCCTTGTCAAGTGCGCTTTCAACCAGGCCTTCTGCCGTCACTTTTCCATGTTTGTCGATAATATCCTTTTCCAAAGAGCCTGAATTTACTCCCACTCTTATCGGGATATTTCTTTCTCTTGCGCAGTCCACAACCTGTCTTATCCTGTCTTTCCCACCGATATTGCCCGGGTTTATTCTAATCTTGTCTGCACCGTTTTCCATTGCAAGAATCGCAAGCTTATAATCAAAATGAATATCCGCAACAATCGGAATGCTTATTTCCTGTTTTATTTTGCAAAATGCTTTTGCGGCTTCTTCGGTATTCGCAGTTGCCCTAACGATGTCGCAGCCTGCTTCTTCAAGCCTTTTTATCTGCTTAACCGTTGCTTCAACATCTGCTGTCTTCGTGTTTGTCATCGACTGAATCGCAATGGGATTATTGCCGCCTATTAAAACATTTCCTATCTTAACAACTTTTGTTTTTTTTCTGTTCATTTCGGTTTTTTGTAAATTTAATATATTTGCCTTTCAGGCTGATGGTTTGTGGTTTTGCAGTTTTATTACTTAACTTTTTTTACCTGCATGAATTTTCCGCAAGTTCATCAGAAGAATTTCGTTATGTCATTTACAAGCACAACCACCGCAAGAATCATAAGAAGGACTGCAAAAACAACAGTGGTTACGCCCTCGATTTTCTTGTTTAACGGCTTTCTTCTTATTGCCTCGATAACAAGCAGAACGAACTTTCCGCCGTCAAGTGCGGGAAGCGGAAGAAGATTTATGACACCCAGGTTTGCGCTCAAAAGCGTTACAAGGCTGAATATGTTCATAAGCGTCACAAGAAATCCCGAGCTTACCGAGGCATCATATGTTTCGCCGATTATCTGCACTATTCCCACAGGCCCGGAAAGCATGTCAAGCGAGCCCTTTCCCGAGAATAAATATGCAATGCTCTTATATACGCTTGTGATTTGGTAGCGCATTTCGGAAAAACTGTATTTCAAAGTTCCTATTGCGTCCGTTTTCACATTCTGAAGATTGTATTCAAAGCCAAGCTTATATGCACTTGCCTTCTGCGGCGTAACTTCACAGCTTTTTTCTATGCCTTTTCTTGTATATTCAATCACAAGCTTTTCGGATGTAACCTCGTAATTTGAAAAGAAATCCGACATCTGATTGCCTGTTTCGATTGGGGTTCCGTTTATTGAGCGTATGACATCGCCTTCCTGAAGCCCGGCTTCATACATGGCACTTCCCTCGGTAATTGCCGCAATTTCCGCCTTTTCTTCATTTGCATAATATGAAAAGCCAAGCGAATAATATTCATAAAGCTTCGGCGTTACCGTTGTTTTGTATTTTTGGCCGTCTCTTTCGTATGTGATATTCACGGGTTCATCCGAATCGATTGGATGAAGGTAAAGATACATATAAACATCCCGCCCGAAAGTAACGCTTTGAGAATTTATTTTTGTAATTACATCGCCTTCTTTTATTCCCGCTTCATAAACAGGCGAGCCTTCTTCAACCTTTGTGACCGCTGCCGGGTCATATCCCATTGTGCCGATATAAATAACTGCAAGAATGAAGGCAAGCAAAAAATTGAAGAAAGGTCCTGCAAGAATAACGCTCATCCTTGCCCATATGGGCTTTTTATCGAAAGAGCGTTCATCGTCTGTTCCGTCATCTTCATCTTCTAAGGCACCGAGCATTGTGCACGAACCGCCGAACGGAATTGCCTTCCACGAAAATTTTGTTTCGCCTTTTCCCCACGAAACAATCCTGGGGCCAAAGCCGATTGAGAACTCCTTGACCATAATCCCGTTCTTTTTTGCAAGGATAAAGTGCCCGAATTCATGAACAAGAATAAGGATTCCGAGTATTACTATTGCCAATATAATTCCGATAAAATTCATTTAATATCCTTTTTTGCATCACACCAATTGCCAAATAAACTTTGCAGCCGCACGGTTTATCAGGCACTGCTTCTGCATATCCGCCATATTCGCCGAATTTCCTTAACGGACCAATCATCACGAATACATTATTTTGTTTCCGACCGAGATTATCTCATCAATAAGTGGATTTTCTATGACCTTGTGTGCCTTCATTTCACTTTCGATTATGTCGGCAATTTCCAAAAAGCTGATTTCTTTGCCAAGGAACAGCCTTACGGCTTTTTCGTTTGCGGCATTGAATACCGTTGGCATGCTTCCGCCTGTTTCCATTGCTTCATAAGCAAGCTTTAAGGCTTTGAAAACTTCAAGGTCAGGCTTTTCAAATGTCAGCTTTAAAAGTTCAAAAAAATCAACACGCCTGTCGTCAAGCGGCATCCTTTTGGGATAAAAGAATGCATATTGGATCGGAATTTTCATATCCGGTATTCCAAGCTGTGCCATAATTGCGCCGTCTTCATACTGAACCATTGAATGAATAATGCTTTGCGGATGAACAACAACCTGTATTTTATCCGGTCCTACCCCGAAGAGGTGGCATGCTTCCATGACCTCCAAGCCTTTGTTTGCAAGCGTTGCCGAATCAATCGTGACTTTTGCGCCCATCTTCCAGTTTGGATGATTGAGAGCATCTTCAAGCCTAACATTGCAAAGCCTTTCTTTGTTATATCCCCTGAAAGGGCCTCCCGATGCCGTAAGAAGTATTTTTTCTATCGGATTTGCATCTTCGCCGTTAAGCGATTGGAAAATCGCACTGTGCTCCGAATCAACGGGATAAATTTTCACATTGTGCTTTCGTGCCGCATCTGTTATCAAATGCCCCGCACAGACGAGTGTTTCCTTGTTTGCAAGTGCTATATCCTTGCCTGCTTCTATTGCGCTCATGGTAGGCTCAATTCCTATCATTCCCACAACCGCCGTAAGAGTCATCTCCGCACCGTCAAATGAAGCTGCCGCTTTAAGGCCCTCCATTCCGGAAACAATCTCTGTTCCTTTGGCTTCTTCCGAAGAAAGCGTGTCCGCAAGGACACGCGCGTTTTTTTCGTCATAAACACAAACAAGCTTCGGTTTGAATTCTTCAATCTGCTTTTTTGCAAGTTTAGTATTTTTGTTAAGGCTTATGGCTTCAATTGAAATCTCTTTCGGATTTTTGCGTGCAATTTCAAGTGCCTGCGTTCCTATGGAGCCTGTAGAGCCAAGTATCGATAATCTTTTCATAATCTGAGTCTGAACCAAAGTGTAATTATATATATAATCGGAGCAACCATAATCATGCTGTCAAATCTGTCTAAGATTCCGCCGTGACCGGGAATTATTTTCCCGTAATCTTTGATGCCTGTCATCCTTTTGATTGCCGATGCCGCAAGGTCTCCTATCTGGCTTGCCGCCGCACCGAACATGCAGACAAGCGGGAATATAACGCCTGTAAGATTTATTCCTTCCACCCATCTGTCAACGATGAATGCGTAAATCAAAGCAATGACCATTGAACCTACGATTCCTCCGATACAGCCTTCAAGCGTCTTGTTCGGAGATAAATGCGGCAGAAATTTTGTTTTGCCGAAAAGCATTCCGACAAGATATGCGCATGTGTCGCAGCCCCATGCCGAAATAACAACCAGCCAAACAATATATGCCCCATAAGGCGGATAAATTCTCAAAAGATACAAGAACGAAAGAGAAACGCCGATATAAAGTGTTCCAAACGCCGAGCCGAAAACCTTAAGCAATGAATATTTAGGATATGTAAACACCAACACCGCAAGGTCAAAAACAATCAGCAGTGCAAGCACAAGCACCATCGCAGGGCAAATCCCTTCAACCAGCATGATAATGTAATAGACAACAGTTGCGGCATATCCCCCGAAGCTGAAAAGCCCCCAGCCCAAGTCAAGTGCCCTGTAAAATTCAAACTGGCCCAAGATTGAAAGCACAAGAACAAATGCCCACATGACATTGTAGCCCAGCACGAAAACCGCAACAAGAATCAATGCAATGATTATTCCGCTTATGGCTCGTACAACAAAAGACTTTTTCTTGAGTAAATTTCCGCCCCGCTCATCCGCCATTACTTATTTCACTCCTCCGTATCTTCTGTCTCTTTCCGAAAACTTTTTAATTGCCTTAAGCAGTTCTTCTTTATTGAAATCCGGCCACAAAACATCCGTAAAATAAAACTCTGTATATGCAAGCTGCCACATGAGGAAATTCGACAGCCTTTCTTCCCCGCTTGTTCTTATGAGCAAATCGGGATCCGGCATGCCTGCCGTATCAAAGCTTTCCTCCATTGTTTTCTCGTCAATCGCTTCAGGCTCGATTTCACCTGCCTTGACTTTTTTTGCAACTTTTCTTATGCCTCTTAGGATTTCGTCTCTGCTTCCGTAATTAATCGCAATCGTAAAAACAATGCCCGTAAAATCTTTTGTTTCTTCTTCCAAATGCCTTGCCGCTTCCAAAATATCGGGAGCAAGCTTTGTTCTGTCACCGATTATCTGACATCTGACATTGTTTTTTCTGCATTTTTCAACCGCACTTTTCAGATAATTTCTGATAAGATTCATGATAACTTTGACCTCTTCAAGCGGCCTTGCCCAATTTTCGGTTGAAAACGCATAAACAGTAAGGTAGCCGACACCTAAATCATTGCAGTCCTTTAAGATCTGCTCAAGTGTGTCCGCACCCTTTATATGCCCGTAGGTCCTTGGCAGTGAGCGTTTTTTTGCCCATCTGCCGTTTCCGTCCATGATAATTGCGATATGTTTCGGAATAACAAGATTACAAGCCGCCATTAAACAGTCATAACCTCTTTTGTCTTTTCTGCAATCATCTCATCGATTTTCTTTATGAATTTATCGGTGGTTTTTTGCATTTCATCTTCCAGATCCTTGCCTTCATCCTCCGAAAATTCAGAAGCTTTTCCGTCTTTCTTAATCTGTTCCATGGCATCTCGTCTGATATTTCTGATTGCAACTTTTGAATCCTCGCCCTTTTTCTTGACTTCCTTTGCAAGCTCGGTTCTTCTTTCCTGCGTAAGATCCGGGAAAGCCAGACGGATATTTTTTCCGTCGTTTGTGGGATTGATTCC
>CAVHKC010000078.1:0-6055 GCA_963636455.1 Ruthenibacterium lactatiformans | reverse complement strand
TCTTATACCCAGGCAGCCTACAGCTTATCCACCGTAAGCTGCCTGATTTTAATTCCTAAAGGCCTTACTTCGTACCAGCCTTCTTAGCCTTTCTATCCTTCACAAATATCACGATAAATCCTGCGATTGCTGCTGCAATAAGCGCAAGCGGTATCGTTGTGTTAAGCTTTGCAAGCGTGGGAACCGTGCCGTTCCTGGTGTTTTTGAAATTAACCGTTGCCGCCGCATTTATCGTTCCTTCTTTTGCATTGCATGTCACGGTATATCCCGCATCTTCGCCGTCTGTTTCTTCAGCCTTGTAGGTCGTTCCTGCGGGGATATCCTTGAAAACAATATTTTCGCCATGCGCAAGCTTGAATTTATATACGCCGTTTTCTTTCTTCACCGTATTTTCCACACCGTCTTTAACATAAGTCAATGTCTCTGGTATGGTAACGCCAGAAGGTGTTGTCGGAGCGGTAAGCTCAAGCGTGAAATTGAATTCCTTTGTCTTATCGCCCATGCTTCCATCGACCGTGTTTGTGAAGGTCACATCGAATTTTTCGACATAAGTGTTTTTGACGCTCACAGAAGATGTATTATCCTTTGTGATTGTTCCTTCAAGGCTTGTGTCGCTTTGCATTTCGGGATACCAGTCAGTATATTTTGTTTCTTTGACAGTATATTTTGTTCCTGCCGGAAGTCCCTTGATGAATGCGCTTTCACCGCCTTTAAGCGAAATTGTTCCTTCGCCGTCTTCGTCAAAGAAGATTGTTCCTGTCTTTGTGCCTTGTTCGGAATCGAGTGTAAACGAGCCTGTAAGCGGCGTTTCGTCATCTTGCATAACCGTTATGTCAAAGCGAAATTCCTTTGTGGCATCTGCATTGTTTCCTGCGACTTCCTTTGAAAGGAGCAGGTTTCCTGTTTCAACTTTGTTATAGGTATTTACAACTGTATAATTGCCGTTATTATCCTTGCTGATTGCCGCTTCATAATCTGTCACGGCATCTTCTTTAAGCTCGTAGATGAATTCCGTTTCGCCGTCTGCCTGGTACTTGGCGATATCCTTGAAAGTGCTTGTCCAGCCGCCTTCTTCGTCAAGAAGTGCCGTTGCAATCATATCGCCTTCATCCGAATCTGTTTTTTTCTGATACAAACGCACGGTTACACTGTCGGGCCTTGCAAGATTTTCGTTATCGTTGTCAACCCATGACTTTGTGACTGTGATATCGATTGCATCGGCTTTGGGTTCCGGCTGTTCGTTTGTGAAAGTGATAAGTGCTTTCTCGTTTGCGTCAAGTGTTTCGCTCTGTGTCGAAAGCTCCTGACCTTTTTCAAGGTTTTGCTTCTTGCTCATCACTGCAACGAGGTTGTTTTCATCTTCTTCGTCCGTGATTTCGTAAGAAGTTGTATAGCCGACTGCCGCCGACTGCTTAATCTGATATTTGCTTCCGATGGGAAGTGCACTAAATTCTGCAATATCTCCGTTTTTAAGCTGGAATTCCACATAAGCCGTTCCTGCCGCATTTGCGGTGAAGTTTACGGTTTCTGCCGTCACATCGTTCAAAGCTTCCATATCGCCATCGCCGTTAAGCACTGCCTCGTTTGAAATATCAGAAACGACTTCCATCTCCGAATCAAGCGTTTCTGAGTTGCTTCTTGAGATATTGAGTGTGTAGCTTTTGTTTGCCGTAAGCCCTGTAAGTCCTGCCGAATAAACAAACTCGTCCGAAATTGTTCCGTATACGGTTTTTTCTGTTACCTTAAACGAGCCTGTAGGAACCGTCGGGTCTTCCGGGTCTTCTGCTTCCTTTGTGTTTGTATAAGCTATAACGGTTCCGGGAAGCACAATTGTTCCTGCCGTAGTGTCGGTAGTTTCCGTATCTTCTACGATTGTTCCGTCAACTGTATTTTCTTCGCCCGCAACTTCAGTTCCGCCCGTAACAGTTGTTGTATAGCCGTCTGCTGCTTTTTCTGTTATTTTATATTTAACGCCAACGGGAATGTTGGTTAAGCTTTCGCTTTCTCCGCCCTTAAGGTAGATTGTTGCCGTTCCGTTTTTGAAATTTATGTCGCCAAATGTTATGCCTTCCGTAAGCTTGGCTTGAGTTGCCTCATCATCGGATGAAAGCGTGACTGTAAATTCAAAGTTTTGATTTTCGTCTGCCGCATCGCCTGCGATAACCTTTGCAAGCTTAAGCGTTCCCGTTTTAGGCTCTTCGTATTTTTCTTTTTCGTTTGTGATTGTGAAATCAACCGCTTTTCCATCAGTGTCCTGATTGATTGCGGGGTTTGACCTTTCGCCCTTTCCCGATATCGTATAACCTTCAGGGACTTCTTCTTCCCATCCGTAATAAGCTGCCTTATCATCCTGGACTGTGAAGATATATTCCCATGTGTCGCCGTTTTTTATGAGCGTTACGGTTGTATTCCCGCCTGCGTCTGTTTGCTTCCATGTTTTGTCATCAACCTTGACCCATGTGCCGCCCTTGGTTGTATATTCAACATCTGATGAGTTTGAAGAAGCAGACTTCAAGCTTGAAATAAGACTTTCAGCTCCGCCTCCTGCGGCAAAGGTTGTTATTCCCACAATAAGTGCGAAAAAGCAGGCAAGCAAAGCCACAAGTTTCTTTGAAATCTTAAAAGGTTTTTTCTCTTTTTTCACTTTACTTTCCCCTACTTTCCTTCAGTTTTTCTTTTCTTAAACGCTGCAAATGTGCCTGCAAGAATTGCCGCAAGCATTAATGAGCCCCAAAGCATAGGCGCATTTTCATCAGCGGTCTTTGCAGGTTTTGTGTTATTTCCGTTTCCGCTTCCATTATCTTTCGAACCGTCACCCTTTGACGAATTGCCTTTTGAATCATCGGCTTTTGATGAGTCATCCTTTGTTGTGGCAGGTTCTGTTTCTTTAATATTTTTGAAAGCGCATGATGCTGACTTAGCATCTTGTGATTCCTTGTAGACAATCGGCTGAACGGACAATGTTCCGTCTTCGCTTTCTGTCACCCAAAGGTCAACACTGTATTTTGTTTCGTCATATGTCGTCTTCGCATCGTTTCCCTTTACTTCGCTTACTGTGAAGCTGTAGGTTCCCGGATATATGCATTCGACTTCAAAGAAGCCTTCTTCGCCGCCTTTAAGCGTAAGCTTGTCTTCTTTAATCGTGGCATACTCAAGGGCTTTTCCTTCTATAATAAAGGTGCACGCTTCGTCCGTATTTTCCGCTTCGCATGAAACAGGGATTTTGGCTGTTACGCTTTTTTCTTCCGCCTGCACGCTTTGCGGCTTGAAACCCATCACTGCAAGAAGCGCAAGTCCGATCGCAAGTGCCCAAACGGCAGTTCTTTTCCCGATTCGCATTTTAGTGGCTTCCTTTCATAACATAATATAATTTTTAAAGTTCAACATCCCTCGCTGACTGCAAGAAATATTTTTCTTTAAAATAATATCTCTTGCAGGCTGCAAAATCATATTTCTTAAAATTGTTTGAAATCAACATAATCTTGTTTGCATAAATCAATTTTTTTACAAACTGTAAGCATTACATATTTTATGTTCTGCTTGAAATTGGTGTTCCTTGCTGATAGCAAGAAATATTCATCTTTATTTTCTTTTCACTTGTATACTGTAAAGAATATTTTTTTGTTGTCTGTCCGAACTGATATTCTTATAAAGGAACATTCTTCTTGTTTTCTGCCTGAAATTAATATCCCTTGCAGGCTGCTGGAAGCACAAATCTCAAAATTTCCCTAAGATTAATGCCTCCACGGCATGTAAAAATATAAATTTTATAAAACCAATTTTGCAGTCACCGAAAAGGCTGTTTAACAACGCCTTTTCAATGACTGTTTTTTCAACTCTTTCTTAAATTACATCCCTGCATTTTTCTTTCTTCTGCCAAGGATAAGAACTGCGCCGAGAACGCCGATAAGTGCGATTATCGCAAACGGAGCAACCGTCATGATAACGCCTGTGGGGATTGTTCCCTCTCTGTTTGCCGTATAACCTGTGTCGATGTCGGTTGCATCAATTGTTCCGCTTGTTTCACTCGGGCGTGATTCTGTTTTTGATGTCGTGTAATCTTCGCCGTCTACCGTAACATTATATTTTGTTCCCTTGGAAACGCCGTTGATTGTGATTTCCTGCTTGTCCTGAAGATAAACAGTAATCGTTGTCTTTCCGTCTTTATCAACCGTAACTTCTGTGGGGTTTGTCTGTCCTACATACTCACTCTTTGTTGCGGCATTATTGGGAACTGTTCCATCTGCATTGTTCAAATCGATTGTGTATTTCGTTCCGGGTGTTGCATCTGTGATTTCGATTGTATATTTGAAATACTTGTCATGCGAGCCCTGATTTCCGCTTACATCATTTCCGACTGTGATATTTGCCGTTCCGTACTTGTTGGTGAAGCCTTCTGACTTTGCACTGTCCATGTCCGTTGCGTCTTTGTGAAGCACAATGCCTGCAACCTTAAGTTTCTTTGCACTGTCGTCTGTATTATCCTGAACATAAACATCAACAACACGTGTTGTTGCACTGTCGTTTGTTATTGCCGTATTGGTTGATGCATTTTCCGTCAATATATAACGGTATATGCCGGGCTCTGTGAATGCACAGTTTGAAAAATCAAGAGTTGCTGTTTTTTCTGCATACTTTTGTGTTTCTTTGTTATAATTTTTTACTTTTGAATTTTCGTCTTGTTTCGTCGTATCACCCGGTGCGAATGTTACAGAGCCGACAGTAACTTTTTCTGCGTCAACTCCTGCAAGAACTTCCTGCTGAGATTCTGTCTTTGCAACTGCCGTGCCTGCTGTTATTGTGTAGGTGAAAGTTGCGTTCGGAACATTTGCATCCGCATCCATAACCAGATATTTAGTGAAATTCGCAGTCTTTGTTCCGTCGATTTCAGTGTCGTAGCTTGTGCCTGCAAATGCGGGCATAGCCGTTGAAAATACTGTTACTGCCGCCAAAGCCGCAGCCGCAAATTTTGCAAGTGTCTTTCTTTTCATGCTTTTTCCTCTTTCTTTCGGGTTCCTAAAGGTGCTTTTTGTTTCTTTCTTTAAAGTTTTGTTTAATGCCTTTTTGAGTTTTCCTTCAAAGCTTTGTTTGACTCTTTTTTCGGTTTCCCATCAAAACCTTGTTCGACTTTTTTTCGGGTTCCCATCAAAATCTTGTCTGATTCTTTTTTCGGTCTTCCTTCAAAGCATTGTCTGATTTTTTTCGATTTTCCTTCAAAACCTTGTTTGATTCTTTTCGGTTTTCCATCAAAGCATTTTCAAAACTTTCTTTCGCACCCCAAGGACTCCATTTTTAATTTGTTTTAATAAGTTTCAAATTTATCTATAATCATCAATTCGCACGAACTGGTAATTATCCGCTTGTTTTTTTCTGATTCTTATATATCTACTACAATATTTTTATGGTTAATATCCCCTACAGCCAGTATAGAATTATCCATCTTGTTGCTAATTATTACTTTAATTATTACTTATCTGATTGCTGCTTATCTAATGCTAATTATCTGATTGCTGTTTATTTGCTTCTTATTATTTGTTTCTTATTACCCGTTTTTTACTGCCTTTGATTTTTCACTGTCTTTATTTTTTGATTTTTATTTTTCTGCATTATATTGTCTGTAATCATCTCATTTTCCGCTTCATATACAACAGCCTTTAAAAGGCTCTTTCCAGAGTGAATCCTGATACTACTCTCCGGTACTGCCTGAGCGTCTTTGTGTCCTGATTGCCTCTTTCCAGAATGAATTCCGATACTATTCTCCGTTCAAAGTCCTGTGACAGAGGTTGTTTTGGGAATTTACTTTTATTTTTATTTTTAATTTGCCCCTGCGTAACTACTTTTTTATAGCACTTCAATTCATGTCCCTTTGTGCCTTTGCAAGCTCTGTTTTAACTTTTATTAACTCTTCCATGAGTTCCTGCCTGGACATCCGCTCATACAATTTTGTATCGGTTCTGCTTAACACGGCTTTTTCCTGATTTCCTCCGGTTCTGCATCCACCGGGAATAGAAATATTTTCGCTTGCTTTGTATAACCGCAGATAATCCCGTGCTGT
>CAVHKC010000077.1:0-6073 GCA_963636455.1 Ruthenibacterium lactatiformans | reverse complement strand
GCCAGGAAACATGACTCTTATTGCATACATCGGCGATATTGCGGTTGCGGGCGTTCCGGGTGCTGCAATCAAGCTTCCGACAACCATTCTTGATGCTCTTTTGCCGCAGATTTTTACAGGCATAAAGATCACAAAGGAAGACCTTGTGAACTTAGGAGACGGCGGACTTTGCCAGCTTTGCAAGCCGTGCCATTTCCCGAACTGCACCTTCGGAAGATATTAAAAATTTCTGCTTTAAAGCAGCATATGAATCTTCGGACGAAGAAAGATGTCAAAAAAGCACCGGGCGTAAGAAATTGCTGGAGCAGACATTTTTTAAAAACGAAATAGGAAATTTATACTGTCATGGAAGATACATTCGGAAGAAAAATAACATATCTGAGGGTTTCGGTCACCGAGCTTTGCAATCTCAGGTGCCGCTACTGCATGCCCGAAGACGGAGTCTGCAAGAAAAGCCATCTTGAGATGATGACAGAAGAAGAAACAATTCAGGCAATCAAAGCGGCGGCAGAAATGGGCGTAAAAAAGGTGCGGATCACGGGCGGAGAGCCGCTTGTCAAAAAAAATATCATTTCCATTTGCGAAAAGGCGGCTTCGGTCGAGGGCATAGAAGAAGTCTGCATCACAACAAACGGCGTGCTTCTTCCGCAGATGGCAGAAACGCTAAAAAGCGTTGGTGTGTCGAGGGTAAATATCAGTCTTGATACATTAAATCCCGACAAGTTCAAATATATTACGAGAATAGGAACGCTTGACCAAACCATGGACGGCATTCATGCCGCAGTTGATGCCGGGTTTAAAAAGGTGAAGATTAATACTGTTCTTATCGGCGGTTTCAATGATGATGAAATAGAAGACCTTGCAAATCTCACAAAGGAATATCCGGTGGATGTAAGATTCATCGAGCTTATGCCCATGTATGATTCAGGAGAGTTTGGAAAAGCGGCTTACTTGCCGGGAAAAGAAGTTATAAAAAAGCTTCCTGCCCTTGAAAAAGTGCCTGCAGACGGTGGCGTTGCGGCATTATACAGGCTTCCCGAAGCATTCGGAAATATCGGGCTTATCAATCCCGTAAGCGCACATTTTTGCAATGAATGCAACAGAGTGAGGCTGACATCGGACGGGAAAATAAAGCCCTGCCTGCATTCATCGGCAGAATATAACATAAAAGGGCTTGATTATGACGGCATGGTTAAGGTCTTTAAAGAAGCAATACAGGCAAAGCCCGAACGGCACAAAGAGCTTTCAAACGAAAAACGAAGCGATGCCGGAAGAAATATGAACGAAATCGGCGGATGAGCCTGAAAATACGAGGAAATATTAAGCAGTCAAGGAGAAATCACAAAATGCAGAACATGGAAGATTTTACACATTTTAACGAGCAGGGTCGTGCCAAAATGGTGGATGTCGGCGAAAAAGACCCTTCGAGAAGAACGGCAATTGCAAAAGCAAGCGTTCTTGTAAGTGAAGAAACTTTCGGACTGATAAAAACAGGCGGCATGAAAAAAGGTGACGTGCTGACGGTTGCGCAGATTGCCGGAATCATGGGTGCGAAAAAGACGCCCCACATAATCCCGATGTGCCATCCTGTTTCGATTGACGGGATAGATATGAGGCTTTCGCTTGACAAAGAAAAGCATTCGGTTGAAATCGAAGCGGAAGTTTCGTGCGACGGCCGCACGGGAGTGGAGATGGAAGCACTCACGGCGGCTTCGGTTGCGGCTTTGACGGTTTATGATATGTGCAAGGCTGTCCAGAAGGATATTGTGATAACTGATGTGTGCCTGCTGAAAAAGACGGGCGGAGTGCATGGCGATTTTGAAAGGAAAGGGCTTTGATTATGGCATATAAAGCGGCGGTTATAACAATAAGCGACAAGGGCTCAAAAGGCGAGCGAATCGACACAAGCGGGCCTGCGCTTTGCGGCATACTAAAAGAAAACGGGATGGAAGTGGTATATACCTCAATTGTTCCCGATGAAATTGAAATAATAAAGGATGAGCTTATAAAATGCGCCGACGAATTGAAAGTCGCATTGGTTCTTACAACAGGCGGCACGGGATTTGCACCGCGCGACATCACGCCGGAGGCAACAAAGGCAGTAATTGAAAGAGAAACACCGGGAATTCCTGAGCTTATGAGAGCTGAAAGCATGAAGATAACGCCGAGAGGCTGCCTTTCAAGAAATGCCGCAGGAATAAGGAAAAGAACGCTTATAATAAATCTTCCCGGAAGCGAAAAAGCGGCACGGGAAAATATTGCGGCAGTCATCGGTTCACTTGGGCACGGACTGGACATGCTGATGTCCGAAGGTTCTGCAAATTGCGCCGAAACACCGGCGCCTAAAAGCATATGATAGTGCCAAATGACCTGTGAAAAACTAAACTAAAAAAAAGGCTCAGATGAACCTTGAAAATTTCAGAGAACATTGCGAGGAGAAACGAAATGGAAACACCGTCACTTGATCAATGGATTAAAGAAGCAAAATCAGATAAAGACGCCGCAAAATGCGGGATGTATCTTTTTCATAACGGCGTGGTAAGAGAAACGCCGAAGGCAAAAGTCCGCATGGGCGAAGAAACCGACAAGACAGTTAAGAAACTTGAGTTTTCATATGATGAAATAAAAGTCGAAAAGGCAATTTCTGAAACCTACAAAATGCCAGGGATTTACTATGTAAAGGTTTGGCTTAATTCTGGAACACTTAATGTCGGAGACGATATCATGCTCGTTTTGATAGGCGGCGATATCCGCCCACATGTCATTGATGCTTTGCAATCGCTTGTCGGAACAATAAAGAATGAATGCGTGATTGAGAAGGAAAAGTTATAAACGAAATTACCAGAAAACCGGGCGTTTTTGATTTTAAATCAGCGGCGCCCGGTCTTTTTATCTATTTATTCATATTCGTAAGAACAAATCTGCTTTGAAAGATGTTTTTAAAATCGGCTTTGCAGTTCACGGTAAAATCTTAGTAAGCAATTCCTTCCCAAACCATTGCATCGGCAACCTTGAGGAAGCCTGCAACATTTGCGCCCACAACAAGGTTTCCGGGTTTTCCTGCTTCTTCGGCAGCTTCGGCACATGCCTTGTAGATGTTGACCATGATTCCTTTGAGCTTTTCATCAACTTCTTCAGCTGTCCAGTAGATTCTTTCGGAATTCTGAGTCATTTCAAGGCCTGATGTTGCAACACCGCCTGCGTTTGCAGCCTTTGCAGGTCCGAAGAGAACGCCTGCATCAAGGAATGCTTTTGTTGCTTCGAGCGTGCACGGCATGTTTGCGCCTTCGCATACGCATTTAACACCGTTTGCAATCAAAGCCTTTGCGGAATCTTCATTGATTTCGTTTTGGGTTGCACAAGGAAGTGCGATATCGCATTTGATTGTCCAAATTCCTGAACAGCCTTCGTGATATTCGGCACTCTTGTGTGTTTCGGCATATTCTTTGATTCTTGCACGGCGAACTTCTTTGATGTCTTTTACGGCATCAAGGTCGATTCCTTCGGGGTCGTGGATATATCCGGCGGAGTCACACATGGCAATAACTTTGCCGCCCAACTGAGCTGCTTTTTCTGCTGCATAGATTGCAACATTTCCCGAACCTGAAATTACAACATTCTGACCCTTGAAGCCCAATTTATTTGCTTTCAAAACCTCGTCTGTGTAGTAGCAAAGTCCGTATCCCGTGGCCTGCGTTCTGATAAGAGATCCGCCCGCACCGACTTTCTTTCCGGTAAGAACGCCCGAAAACTCGTTTGCAATGCGCTTGTACTGGCCGAAGAGATATCCGATTTCACGAGCTCCGACACCTATATCGCCTGCAGGAACATCTGTGTCTGCACCGATATGCTTGGAAAGCTCCGACATAAAGCTTTGGCAAAATGCCATAACTTCTCTGTCTGATTTGCCCTTGGGGTCAAAGTCCGAACCGCCTTTGCCGCCGCCCATGGGAAGGCCTGTAAGGCTGTTTTTGAAGATTTGTTCAAAACCCAAAAATTTAAGAACAGAAAGATTTACACTCGGATGGAAGCGAAGACCGCCCTTGTAGGGCCCGATTGCTGAGTTGAACTGAACTCTGTAGCCTCTGTTGACCTGAACTCTGCCTTTGTCGTCTACCCAGGGAACTCTGAACATTATAACTCTTTCGGGTTCAACGATTCTTTCGATAACGCCGTTCTTTGCATATTCCGGGTGCTTGTCCATGATGGGTTCAAGGCTTTCGAAAACCTCTTCTACCGCCTGAAGGAATTCCTTCTCGTTCGAGCATCTTTTCTTGAGCCCCGAATACACCTTTTTTAAGTAACTGTTTTGTATAGCCATGCTGTGCCTCCTGTTAAATTATGACATATTATTGCGCTTTAGCTTGCTAAAGCACGTTCCCCATTATAAGACAAAAAAGCCGAAAATGGCAATAAAAATGTTGCTTTTTAATAAAAAAATATAAAAAAACGAGATTTAGGGCAAAAATTGCCTTGCCGGCCGACAAAAAAAGAAGTGACAAGGTGGCATGTTTGAAATCTCGACGATATGTCTTGAAATTATGTCATAAATAGCATGAAAATCTAAATCTAAAAGCAAATAAATGCAAATCTCCATATATTGACATGAAAAACAGGTCAAAACGGCAGCGGCGGCAATATAATAAAACGGATTGGGTTGTTTATATTTGACTTAATGACTGACGGCTTATATAGTGTACAAAAAAATACAGAGGCATATGAAAATCCGAAGTTCTAATATCAAAATATTTTTCTAAAAATCGCATAATGAAACAATATTAGAAAAATATTGGGTGATATACTTTTATCGTAGTTAAGCAACATGAAATTTTTTTGAAATAATAGGAGAAGAATTATGCAAACAATGACTTCAAAAGAACGTATTGATGCGGTGCTTGCTAACAAGCCGGTTGACCGCACACCTTTTTGCTTTGTGGATGCGGGCGCATGGATTGCCCAGACAGAGGGAATGTCCTATCATACGCTTTACGGCCTTGAGGATGGCGGCGCATCATACGTGGTAAAATGGCTCGATGAATTTGACGCTGATATTTTCAGCGCAGTTTCAGGTGTATTCACGGCATGTATGAATGCTTTCGGATGTCCCATCAATGTTGACCGCATAGGGCAGCCTGTTGATGTAAATCCGGCATTTGAAGACCCCGAATCGGAAATCCCGCTTCTTGACAAATCAACAATCCGCGAAAAACTTCTGGCAAACGAATTTGTGCAGAACATGATAAAGCAGACAAGCAATGTCAAAAAGCTTGCAGGCGACAGGAAATATCTTTTGGGAGATGTTGCGGGCCCCTTTACGATGGCTGCCGTTATGGTAGGCGCACAGGACTTCACAATGCTTCTTATCGACGAACCCGAACTTTGCGAAGACCTTATCGACTTTACAACACATGTAAGTGCAGAGATGTTCAAGCTTCTTCATGAAGCAGGCTGCGATATCGCATTTCCTGCAGAGCCTGTCGCAAGCGGAAGCATGATAAGCCAGGGCATGTTTGAAGAGTGGGTTGCACCCGCACTTAAAAATCTCAAAGATATGCTCCCTGAGTATAAATATTTCTTCACTCATGTATGCGGAGCTTCGGGCGCGCGCACAAAAACATTGAAGGATATCGGAGTTGCGGCATTTTCATGCGACTATCTTGTTGACCTTGACACGGCTTTAAATGATGCCGACGGCAAAATGGTTATCATGGGAAATATCAATCCGGCAGGCATACTTCTTAGCGGAACGGCAGATGAAATCTATGCAGAGGCATGCGAAAGAATCAAGACCGCAAACGGCAGAGCACTTATCCTTGCAACAGGCTGCGATATGGGTTCCACAACGCCGATTGAAAACATAAAAATGCTTTCCAAAGCCTGTAAAGATTTGGCTGAATAAAAATCATTAAAGCTTTGGTTTAAGCTAAACTGTTTATAAAAAACGACTAAAATCAAAACCGTCTTCTGTTTTTTTTGCAATCTAAGCAGGAGGCGGTTTTATATGCAAAAACTATTAGCACTCAATCAACACGAGTGCTATTTTTTTATTGACTTTTATATATTGGAAGAATAA
>CAVHKC010000076.1:0-6073 GCA_963636455.1 Ruthenibacterium lactatiformans | reverse complement strand
AGCACTTTGCAAGCACATCTTTGCGCATTGCCTTCACAGTTTCTCTTGCGATTATCTTAGAGCCAACCGCTGCCTGAATCGGAATTTCAAACAAATGCCTCGGGATTTCGTCTTTTAGCTTTTCGCACATTTTTCTGCCGCGCTCGTATGCCGTGGAGCTGTGGACAATAAACGAAAGCGCATCCACTTCCTCTTTGTTCACAAGGATATCAAGCTTCACAAGGTCGCTCTTAACATATCCCTTCATATTGTAATCAAGCGATGCATATCCCCTTGAGCGTGATTTTAACGCATCGAAAAAATCATAAATAATTTCGTTAAGCGGCAGGTCATATCTTAAGATAGCCCTGTTTGATTCGATATATTCGATTTCCTTATAAACGCCTCTTCGTTCCTGGCACAGTTCCATTATTGAGCCGATAAATTCGGACGTTACCATGATTTCCGCATCCACAAAAGGCTCTTCCATATATTCGATTTCGGTCGGATCAGGCATATTCGTGGGATTTGTAAGTTCTATGATTTCGCCGTTGTTCTTGTGAACCTTGTAGATAACAGAAGGCGCTGTTGTTACAAGGTCAAGGTCATATTCTCTTTCAAGCCTTTCTTCGATGATTTCAAGATGAAGAAGCCCCAAAAAGCCGCACCTGAAGCCAAATCCCAAAGCGACGGAAGTTTCCGGCTCATAGCTAAGCGAGGCATCGTTAAGCTGGAGTTTTTCCAAAGCATCTCTTAAGTCATCATAATGAGCACCGTCTGCGGGATACATTCCGCAATAAACCATAGGATTTACTTTTTTATATCCAGGAAGCGGCTTGCTGCACGGATTGGCATTGTCTGTCACAGTATCTCCTACCATCGTGTCACGAACATTTTTGATTGAGGCTGTGAAATATCCGACCATTCCTGCAGAAAGCTCATCGCATGGGATAAATGTTCCGGGGCCAAAATAGCCGACTTCGACAACATTGTAAACGGCCTTTGTTGCCATCATTTTAACCTGCGTTCCGACCTTCACCGTACCTTCTTTGATTCGGCAAAAAACTATGACTCCCTTATATTGGTCATAAACGGAATCGAAAATCAAAGCCTGAAGCGGGTTTTGCGGATCGCCTGTGGGTGATGGGATTCTTTCAACAATCTGTTCGAGAACCTGGTCTATGTTTATGTCGTTCTTTGCGGAAATCAAAGGAGCATCCTGCGCCTCGATTCCGATCACATCTTCAATTTCTTCGATAACACGTTCGGGTTCTGCGCTCGGAAGGTCAATCTTGTTTATAACAGGAATAACTTCCAAATCGTGGTCGATTGCCATATAAACATTTGCAAGCGTCTGTGCCTCGATTCCCTGCGCCGCATCCACAACAAGCACTGCCCCGTCGCAAGCCGCAAGGCTTCTTGAAACCTCATAGTTGAAATCCACATGCCCCGGCGTGTCGATAAGGTTGAAAGTATATTCCTTGCCATCTTTTGCTTCGTATATTATGCGGACGGTCTGTGCCTTTATTGTGATTCCGCGCTCTCTTTCCAAATCCATGTTGTCAAGCACCTGCGACTGCATTTCGCGGCTTGTAAGCAGTCCCGTTTTTTCGATTATACGGTCTGCAAGCGTGGATTTTCCGTGGTCGATATGCGCAATTATACAAAAGTTTCTTATATTTTCCTGATTGATTTTTGACATTACATTCGCTCCGGTGCGGCAAAGCCCAATAAATTAATGCTTTGCTCCAAAACATCTCTTGTTAAAACAAGCAGATTGAGATAACTTGTTTTCTTGTTTTCATCTGCCTCCGAAAGAATTTTTACTTCATGGTAGAACGAATTGAATGCATTCGAAAGCTCATAAACATAAGCACAGATTTTGTGCGGTGCAAGCTCGCCTAAGGCTGCAAGCATAACATCCGAAAACCTTGAAAGCACAAGCATAAGTTCCTTTTGGCTTTTGCAGTCTTCAAGTTCGGCCTTTGCTTTTTCGTCCCAACTTCCCGCTTTTGAAAGGATTGATTTTATCCTGACTATCGTATAAAGGATGTAAGGTCCTGTGTTGCCTTCAAATTCAATGAACCTTCCGACATCAAAAATGTAATCTTTTGCCGCCTGATTTGAAAGATCGCCGTATTTAAGCGCCGCAAGCGCAATTATTTTTGATGTGCTTTTTGCTTCTTCCGTGCCGATTTCCGGATTATCCTTCATCTTTTCA
This sequence comes from Ruthenibacterium lactatiformans, assembly GCA_963636455.1. Lineage (GTDB taxonomy): Bacteria > Bacillota > Clostridia > Lachnospirales > Lachnospiraceae > RGIG5612. The sequence goes on along the minus strand of CAVHKC010000076.1, from coordinate 3,873 downwards.
TAAACAGCTTCGTTTATCTCGCTGATAAGCGATTCAAGGCGCATTACACCGCCTTCCCTTGTTTTGTAGGGCTGGCCGTCCTTGCCGTTCATTGTGCCGAATCCCAAGTGATAAAGCCTTGTACTTTCGGGAACAATGCCTGCCTTTTTGGAAGCCCTGAAAACCTGTTCAAGGTGAAGGCTCTGCCTCTTGTCAACAACATAAATCACGCTGTCGGGTTTAAAGAGTTCTTCTCTTTCAAGAAGCGTTGCAATGTCTGTCGTTGCATAAAGCGTTGCACCATCCGATTTCAAAATAATGCAGGGCGGAATTTCTTTTTTGTCTGTTTCTTCCGAAACATCGATTACAAGCGCGCCCTCGCTTTCTATTGCGATTTTGTCTTCCTTTAATTTTTCAATCATTTGAGGGATGTACTTTTGAACATCGCTTTCGCCTTTCCAAAGCTCAAAGTGCACATCCAGATTGTCATAATTTTTCTTAAGATCAGCCTTTGAAACATTCATCACATGTTCCCAGATTGCCAAATATCCTCTGTTCCCCGCCTGAAGCTTTGCGGTTGCAAGGTGCGCCTTTTTTGCAAATTCGGCATCTTCTTTGCACTTTTTGCTTGCTGCCGGGTATATTTGTTCAAGTTCTGAAATCGTAAAAGGTGCTTCTTTGGGATATTCGCCTTCAAAATTTTCGTCAAAATAAGGAAGTTCCGGATTTGTTTCCTGAAGTTTTGCGATAATCTGGCCTATCTGAAGTCCCCAATCGCCAAGGTGAATGTCACCCGTCACATCGTTTCCCGCGAATCTGCAGATTCTTTTTACGCTTTCGCCTATGATTGCCGAGCGCAGATGGCCCACATGAAGCGGCTTTGCAACATTCGGCCCGCCGTAATCTATTATGATTTTTTGGGGGCTGTTCGGGTTTTTAAAGCCGAATCTTTCTTCATTTTTCATTCCGTTTATATAATCCGACAAAAATCGGTTTGACAGCCTGATATTTATAAATCCGGGTTTGACAGCCTCGCAAAGGGAGAACTTGTCGGACTTTTTTAATATTTCGCACACATTTTCGGCAATTTCAAGCGGCGCTTTGTGAAGCTCCTTGGCAAGTGCCATTGCACCGTTGCATTGATATTCACAAAGGTCGGGTCTGTTTGAAAGTGATGCCGCAACCTTTTCTTCTGGATAACCTGCTTCTTTAAAAGCATTTTTCAATTCTTCTGTTATAAGTTCCGATATTCTTTTCATTTTATATTTTCCGGTTTCTCTAAAGATTTTTCATCTTGTCACTTTATTTCTATTGTCCTGCATTACTTAAGCCTTAAATTATTTTTGCATTTTTTACTTTTCATGATTTTTTTATAGCTCAACTCCATTGTTTACAAGCATTTCTCTTGCCGTATCAAGCGAATCTGTTCCGTGTGCATTTTTTATCGGCGCAAATTCCTTTTGTCTGTCAACTTCATAAACAAGGCAGCCATCCATCATCTCAATCATATCAAGCACAAGCTGTTCAAACTTGTGGCCGTTTGGCTTTTCTGGCGAAACATGTTCGCCGTTTTCATCGATATGCGGGATTTTCTTATCCACCACATGAAGCGGCAGTCTTCTTGAAGCGATTTTTTCAAGTTCTTCTACTTTGAATATATAATTCAAAATAACTCCGTAGTTGTAGGCAAGCTCTCCGTCAGGCGTTTTTTCTTCAATCATCTCACGAGTCAGGTCTATATATTCGACAATTGAAGGCTTTCCGTCTCTTAAGCACATAACGCCGACTTTTTCTTCGGGCGTTGCTTTTTTCACAACTTTTGCGCCTTCAGGAAGTTTTGATTCAATCATTGCTCCCACGAAGCACGGATCGCAGGCCTTCTGCAAAACATTGTCCACGGCAAATATGTTCAGCCATTCAACGCCCATTGCCTTGATTTTTTCAAGCAGCCCTGCTTTTTTCAAAGAAACGAACCAACCGCCGTTTCCGTTTGGAGAAAGCGAAACTTTGCCCTTTTCTTCAAGGAAAATCTTTCCGTCCCAATCGCATGCGGGCGCCATTTCCTGAACAAAGAAGAAAATATTTTCTTTGCCATATCCGAAATAGTCGTGCTTTTCGAAAAAGTTTCTCGTTTCGGCATCGTTTTTCTGACTTGTCATTATAAGAAAAGGAACCTTACACCCTGCTTCTTCCGAAACTTTTTTCAAATTTTCCGCATGAATCTGAAAGATGAAGAGTTCTTTTGTAAGGCCCACGTTGAGCGTTCCTTTGGGGCCGTCGAACCCAAGCCTTGTGCCCTGGCCTCCCGCAAGCAAAACCGCTGCAACCTTTCGGTTTTTCAAAGCCTCAAGTCCGGTTTTATAAAATTCATCTTTTTTTTCTTCAATATCTTTTATGCTCATTGCTCCGATCGGGCTGATATTCTTTGACTGCTCAATCTTTGCATTTATATCTGCAGATTCAAAATCAATTTTGTTTATTTCTTCAAGCAGTTTTGCTTTTTCAATTTCGTTTAATTCGTCATAAAACCTGAGAAGCTGGCTTTGACCAATGCTTTCAAGCATTTCTTTTGTACTTTTGTAATTCATCTGTGTTCCTTTCAAGGATTTTACTGCTTTCGCATAATCTTTCACTGCATTTTTTCAAAATGCCGCTGCTTCATTTTACAGCAAAATGCGCATAATTGGAATGACTGTTTTTTCTTTACAGACCTTTTTTCTGAAGGGCGTAGAACCGTATTTCAGCGGTGAAAAATATTGTTTTGTATATACCATCTCAATCGCACTCGCGCTGTTTTTCTTTTTCAAGCTGACTTCACTGCTAACCAAATTTCCCCTTTAAACCCTGGTCGATATTTTTTTCAATATTTCTTCAGCGTCCTCAATAGCAGCTTCTATTTTATATTTAGCATTTTCTTCCGGGAACTTGCTCAACAGCTTTTTGTAGCAATCCAGAAATTCTTTACTTTGCGTCTTTTCAACTACTTCATCCAAGACTTCACTGACCCACCCATACTCATCCGCCGTACAGTTATTTTCCAAAAAGTCCATGGTTGATGTCACATCCTCGGTCAGAATTTCAATTTCCTTTTTCCAGCAGTCTTCTATTCCGTCTATCCACTCTCCGTGGCTCAACACATCAATATTGATTCTGTTTGCTATTATTTCTCTGAATTTTTTGATATTCATTTTTCTTACTTCCCCTTTTTCTGCAACAACTTAATGATTCTTTCAGCAGTTTCATCATCAATATCATCAAATGACCTGGCAAACTGCAATGCCGCCCTTCGTTGCATCACAGAAGAATCTCTCATATTAATTTTCATTTGAAGTTTAGATTCTTCAATTGCTTCCTCTAATTCAACTTTTTCAGAAGTTGTGAGATTGTAATAACCCGAAATAATTGACAACCATTCCTTTGGCACATTTTTTCTGCCATTTTCAACAGCAGACAAAAATGGAGTTGTTGTTCCGAGTATTTTCGCCATATCCCCCATCACTTGGTGATTTTTAATTCTGAGTATCCTTACAAATTCTCCAAATTTTGTGTACATAAATGGCTCCTTTCCTATTCCTTATCGATAATATAATATCTTCCGACCGTTTTGTCAATAAGTTCGTTAACCTTTTTTAGGTTTCGTTCTTTACGGATTTTGGGTTTTATCGTTCCGGAAAATATAAAATTCAGATTAAACAAGCATACATCCATTTAAAAAGCCAATAAAAAAAAGCAAGCGTTCCAAACAATAAGAATGCCTGCCTTTTATCTGCTGTTAAGTTCAAAATAATTTTATCTTCCCTGCATCATCAGCTGCATGCCGTATCCCACGGCCTCCTGAATGAGCGGTGTCATGGCTTTTACCTTGTCCATCGGGTCAAGCGAATTCACGATTCG